>JAGRGD010000159.1 GCA_020445665.1 Rhodocyclaceae bacterium | reverse complement strand
GGCGGAGCTGCCGGCCGGCGCCTACGACGCCCTGGCCGAGCGGCCGCGGGGCTCGGTGGTGGTGGTCATCGACCACCTCTCCCTCGAGGCCGGGGACGCCGGCGACGCCACCACCCGCATCGCGGCCGAGTTGCCGCCCGGCACCGAACGGGGTGCGCTGGTGGCCTCCACCGTGCGGACCTTCGCCGAACGCGGTGCCCGCGTGGTCGTCAATCTGCGCGCCGACGAGATCGGCGAGTGGAACGACGCGGTCAAGGGCACGCTGCTGGCCGAGGCCGCCCGGCTCGAACTGCGCCAGCTCGACGAGCGCTCCCTGCGCGACATCATCGAGCGGCCGGCGGACCGCCTCGGCCTGGCCTTCGAGCCGGGTCTGGTGGATCGGCTGATGTCCCGCACCGAGAGCGAGCCGGGGGTGCTGCCCTTCCTGCAGACCACCCTGGTGCGGCTGTGGGAGCTGCGTCGCAACGGCTGGCTCACCAATGCCGCCTACGACCGCTTCGGCGGCCTGCGGGGTGTCGTGGTCGAAGCGGCCGACGCCTACTATGACGGCCTCGACGAATCCACCCAGCGGGTCATGCGCGGCCTGGTCCTGCACCTGCTGCAGGTAGCACCGGGCGGCACCCGGGCCACCCCCCACCGGGCGCGCCTCAACGCGGTGGCCGAAGCGGGCAGCCCGGCGGCGGCGGTTGCCGCCGAGATGCTCCGGCGCAGGCTGCTGGTGGCGAGCCGGGAGCGCGGCGAGACGGCCATCGAGCTGGCCCACGAGGCCCTCGCCCGGGACTGGCCGAAGGTGCCCCGCTGGCTCGAGGAGGAGCGCGATTTCCTCGAGTGGCTGCACCGGGTCCACGCCGAGTACGAGCAGTGGATCGGCGCCGATCGCGACAACGACCTGCTGCTGCTCGGCGGGGGGCTCGAGGAGGCCGAGCGGATGGCGGCCACCCACGCGGCCGACATCAGCCGCGACCTGATGGCCTACGTGAATGCCAGCGTCGCCCAGCGCAAGGCGGGCGCCCGCCGGCAGATGCGACGGCGCACCGCAGTCGGCACGATCCTGGTGTCGGTCGCCGCCACCGCGGCCACCGGCTGGGTGATGTTCGACCGGGAGCAGACCGAGCTGCAGCGCACGCGGGACTACTTCTCGCTGCTCGAGAAGCTCAAGGGGCTGGAGAACGAACGCAACATCGCGACCGAGCTGCGGCGCGATGCCGAGACCGAACTGAAGCGGCTCCAGGCCTCCCTCGAGGAGGCCATGGTGGCCCTGCGCGACAACCCGGGCGCGGCCGACCAGGCAACCGCGTCGATCGAGCGGGCGGTGCAGGAAACCCGCGAAATCTCCCAGCGCCAGGAGGTGTACGTGCGCAAGCGCTCGGTCGAGATCGAAGAGCGCCAGCGGGCGATCCGGGACATCCTGAAGCGCGGCGACGTGTCCTACTGAGCCACGCCCCTTCCGCCAGTGGCCCGGTCTGGCGGGCAGGCGGCGCTACAGGTTGCGATAACGGATCGGGTTGACCTGACCGGTCTCGAACAGCGCCCCCACATCCAGCGCCAGCAGCGCTTCGCGGGTCGCCCCCGAGGTGACGTGGCCGGTGAACTCCCAGCGCCCGGCGCGGCTGACTTCGTCCTTGTCACGGGTGCTGTAGGGGGTGGTGCCCGCCGGGTGCCAGGCCTCGATGCGGTAGGCCTCATGCACCGCGCCGTCGGCGACCGCCAGCGCGTAACGCAGCCGGGGCCGCTTGGTGGCGGCGATGCGCCAGCAGCCACGGGTGGCCTCGTAGAGGGCCTTGCGGCTCATCGACGGGGTGTAGGCGGCGCCAATGTGGATCAGCACCATCGGCGCGGCGGCGGGGTCGGGGTCGTCCGGTTCGCTCGCCGGCGGCGGCGCGGAATCTGCCTCGGGCGCGTCGGCGCGGGCGGTCTCCGGGCCATCGTCCTGCACCCCGTCGCAGGCATCGACCAGGATGCGGGCGAACTCGTCGCCGGAGCCGAAGACGACCCACATCGGCACGCTGAAGGCGCTGCCGAAGGCGGCGAAGGCGATGGCGCCGACCGAGGTCAGCATCGCCATCGTGCCCGCCACCGAGATGCCCAGCCGCTCGTAGGTGTCGCGCTCGTCCCAGCCGATGCGCTTGAGCTCCCGCCCCAGCAGCTGCAGGGATCGGGCCGAGAAGGCCGGGTCGATGCTGGCCTGCAGGGCCTGCTGCACCTTGGTCGGCGGGAACTCGCGGCTCTCGCGGATCTCGAGCAGGCGCGCCGCCCAGGCGCGGAAGCCGGCCCGCTCCTCCGGGCTGGCATGCACCAGCAGGTTGTTGGCCCAGCGCCGGTAGTGCGTTTGCGGGGAATCGAAGCTCATGCGCACCTCCTCTTGGCTCACTTCCAGAGTACATGAGGTCGCCGCGCGCCGCTGCAAGTCCCGCCCGCTGCGGGCTCACTTACCCCCGCCCGCCGCATCGCAGAGTGCATCGAGGACGCGGTCCGCCAGCCGCGCATCGAAAGCGTCGGCCTCGATCCAGCGGAAGCGCCCGGCCGGTGCCGCGGCCACCGCAGCGCCGGCCACATCGCGCGCCGTATGGCGGTCCACCAGCACCACCACCCCCGGTCCGCCGGACGCGGCAGCGAGCGTCTCGAGTTCGAACAGGCAGCCCTGGTTGGTCGCCTTAAAGCCGCGCAGGTCCATCAGCACCACGTCGGAGCGCGCCACCAGGGCGCGCAGGGCGGCCTGCCAGCTGTGGTCGGTGCAGTGGCATTCATTGACCCGGTAGCGGCCGTCGGCGTCGGCCCGGGTGTCGAAGCCGGCGAGGAAGCGCGGCACGTACTCGCTGGTGGCGATGAAGCGCTCGTGCAGTCGGCCCGAGAGGAAGGTGAACATGTCGTCCACATCCATGGTCTCGCTGAGCAGGTCGGTGCCGGCGATCAGCACCGTCTCGCCGCTGGCCCGCCAGCGATGGACCACCGCGTCGAACAGGGCGCCCACCTCCCGGTCGCGCTGGAAGACGCGCAGCACCAGCAGGGTCGGCACCGCGCGCGCCGACGTCGGGCGCAGCAGGCGAAAGCCCAGCGGAATCCACAGCCACGCCAGCAGCACCACGAGGGCGAGGGCGCCGACCGCGACGAAGCCGGTGAGGGCGAACTGGAGCAGCACGATCAGCCACCACGCGCCGAAGAGGTAGATCAGGTCCGAGAAGCGGTGGCGCCGGTAGGCCCGCGCCAGCCACCGGGCCAGGGCGAGGCTCGGCCACAGGGCCAGGGCCCAGGGGGCGACGGCGAAGAGGACGAGGGTCGGGATCGCCCCCAGACCGGCGGCGAGATCCATCAGGAGCGGCGACGGGTCGCCCTCGAGCATCGCGGCGACCAGCGCCAGCCCGAGCAGCGAGGCGGCGACCAGCGGGACAATCAGCGGAAACAGGTAGGGCCCGGCGGCGCGGATGCGCGGGCTGGCGACCAGGGCGAAGAGGATCAGCGCCGGTACCACGGTGAGGCTGCCGACCCACGCCGCCACGCCGACGAGGGTCTGCTCGTCGCCGGACGACAGGGCAACCAGCGCAACCGCCGCGACCAGATAGGCCGCCAGCACGCCGAGCAGGCGCAGGGCCCGCCAGCGCCATACCAGCGCCACGGCGAAGATCGCCGGCCAGCCGTGGACGACGCTGACCACCAGCACGCGCAGGGGCGTCGGCGTGACATCGTAGAAGAGGGGCAGCGCGATCAGCGTCTGGCTCAGCGCCACCAGGGCCGAGAGCCCCACCAGCACCGCGGTCAGTCGCCACTGGGCACGCCGGTTGGCAGCGCCCGTCATGGCGGGCGCCGCGGGCCGCTGAGGGAGCGGGGTCGGCTCCGCCGCGTCCGGTGCCGTCGCGGGTGCCGCCCCGCCCGCCATCAGGGCCACCATCCGGCGACGGTAGCGCGCGGTGATGAGCCTCGCTGCGAGCGCGGCAAGGCCGAGGGAGACAAGCAGGGCAAAGGCGATGCTGGCCTGGAGCATGGTGGCGGGCAGTGGGCGGCGGCGCGGCCGATCTGCCTAGCATAGTCGACAGTGGCCAGGGCGCGCCGCAGTGCGACCCTCAGTTCGGCATCAGCATCTGCCGGCTGGCCTGGCTGCGCCCCGGCAGCGGCGGCACCCCGGCACAGGGTCGCGGTGGCAGGGTCGGATGGCCGAGGCAGCCGACCCGCCCCGGCGGCGAGAGGGCGACCATGTAGCTGGTGACCGTATCGCGCGGGTTGGCGGGCGCCGAAAGCGCCGCGATCTCGCCGAAGCGGGCTCGCGCGGCACGCGCAACGGCGCGGGCCTCGGGATCGGTGGCCGCCGCGCAGACGGTCGCCACCGGGCGATAGGCACCCTGCTGCGAGCCGGGCAGCAACTGGAAGCCCACGTCGAGAATCCGCCACTCACCCGCCGCCTCCCCTTCCAGGGTCCGCTGGAGGTCGTCGCAGGAGGCCACCGGGCCGTCGCGGGTCGCCTGTTGCAGGCGCGCCTGCAACCCTTCGAAGCGGGCAACGAGCGCCGCCACATCTCGGCGCTCCTGAACTTGCGCGACGAATGGCACGGCCAGCACCCCGATGATGCCCAGCCCGGCCAGAGCGGCCAGACCGCCGGGCAGGGCGCGGCGCCATGACAGGTGCCGGCTCACCAGTGAAACTCCTCAAAGCGGTCGGGCACCAGGCTGTTCCAGACCAGCGTGCGCCCGGCCAGACCGGCCCGCAGCACATAGGCGTCACCGGCCCCATTCACCGTGTAGGCGACAAGGCGGGCGCAGGCCGGGTCCGGCAGCACCACCGGCAGCCGGCCATCGCGACTGCGTCCGGACTCGACCGCCGCGCGCGACTTCTCGAGCAGCTGGATCAGGTCGGAGCGGACATCCGCCGCCACCAGCGGCTCGGACCGCAGCGTGACATGGGCCAGCACGGCCAGCACGCACCAGCCCAGCAAGGCCACGACCCAGTACCGCCGGGCCGGATGCCGGCCGCGATGGGACGCCGCCGCCAGGGCGCCCGCCGGCTCCCGCCGCCGAAGGTCGTCGACAAGCAGCGAGAAGTCCTCGCCCCGCCGTTGGCGTTCCATGCTCCTGATCCTCACGTCGCTTCGGGCAGCCCGCCCGGCCGGGCGCCCGGAAACACCCCGGTTCCGGCGGGCCGATCTGGCAGGGTCGCGCAAAGCGGCAGCGCGGTCCATGAATTCCTTGACGGCCCGGCGTGCCCAGCGACCGGGCGCCGCGCCCCCGCGTGGTGCGTCCCGACACCGGGGAGCGCCGCCGCGCAGAGCGACATGGCTTGGCATTCAACGGCTTGCCAGTGCTGGCATGGCACTGGCAAGCCGTTCGCTGTCGGCGCGCAGCGAGCGCCGCCCCAACCCCACAGGAGAACCCGATGAGTACCATGACCGAGGGAAGCCTCTTCGACCGACTGGGCGGCAGCGCCGCCATCGATGCCGCGGTGGACACCTTTTACCGGCGGGTGCAGGCCGACCCGCGCATCGCCCACTTCTTCACCAACACCGACATGGCGCAGCAGAGCGCCCACCAGAAGCGTTTCCTCACGGTTGCCTTCGGTGGCGCGCCGGCCTATGCGGGCCGCAGCCTGCGCACAGCCCACCAGGGCCTGGTCGACCGGCTCGGCCTGGACGACAGCCACTTCGACGCCGTCGTCGAGCAACTGGCCGCGACGCTGACCGAAATGGGCGTCGCCGAGCCGTTGATCGGCGAGGTCGCGCAGGTGGCCGAGTCGGTCCGGGACGAGGTGCTCTGCCGTTGATCCACACCGCGGGACGGGCGGCTTCGATCCACCAGCCCCGATACAATGGCGTCACCTGCCCTCTCGGGAGATTCCATCGATGCCGCCCCTGACCGACATCCGCGCCTGCGTCTTCGACGCCTACGGCACCCTGTTCGACGTAGCCGCCGCCGCCCGCGACATGCAGGATCAACTGGATGGCCAGTGGCAGCCGCTGGCCGAGCTTTGGCGCACCAAGCAACTCCAGTACACCTGGCTGCGGGGTCTCGGCGGCCGGCACGCCGATTTCTGGCAGGTCACCGGCGACGCGCTGGACTTCGCGCTCGCCACCCTCGGCCTCGATGCGGCCCGCCTGCGCCAGCCGCTGATGGACCTCTACCTCCGGCTCGGCCACTACCCCGAGGTCCCCGACACCCTGCGCACGCTCAAGGCCCGCGGCCTCAAGCTCGCGATCCTCTCCAACGGCTCGCCGCAGATGCTGTCGGCGGCGGTCGCCAACGCCGGCCTCGAGGACGTCTTCGACGCGGTCCTGTCGGTGGAGTCGGTCGGGGTCTTCAAGCCGCACCCCTCGGTCTATCAACTGGCCGTGGACACCCTGGGCCTGCCCGCCGGCGAGATGTGCTTTCTTTCGTCCAACGGCTGGGACGCCTTCTCGGCCAAGGCCTTCGGCTACCGGGTGCTGTGGTGCAACCGCTTCGGCCAGGCGCCGGAGCGGATTCCCGAGACGCCCGACGGCGAGATCCGCAGCCTCGCCGATCTGCCCGGCCGGCTGGCCTGAGTGGCGATGCCCGGCCTCGACGCCCTGCTGGCCTTCCTCGCGGCCTCCGCGCTGATCACCCTCGCCCCCGGCCCCGACAACCTGATGGTGCTCTCCCAGAGCCTCTCACGCGGACGCGCGGCGGGACTCGGGCTGGCCCTGGGTTGCGCGCTCGGATGCCTGACCCACACCCTGTGGGCGACGCTGGGCGTGAGTGCCCTGGTGGCCTCGTCGCCGGCCCTCTTCACGGCCCTGAAGCTCGCCGGCTCGGCCTACCTCGTCTGGCTCGGCATCGGCGCGCTGCGGAGCCCTGGCGCGCGCCTCACCGGCAGTGACAGCGCCTCTCCACCCGAGTCCTGGTGGCGCTACCTGCGGCGGGGCTTCATCGCCAACGCGATCAACCCCAAGGTCGGCCTCTTCTTCCTCGCCTTCATGCCCCAGTTCGTCGACCCGGCGGCGGGGCATGCGGGCCTGCAGATGATCGTCCTGGGCGGCGTCTTCGTCCTCCAGACGATCCTGATCTTCGGCGCCATCGCACTCGCCGCAGGCCGCTTCGGTGCCCTGCTCCGCCGCCGGCCCGGCGTTGCCCGCTGGCTCGACCGCCTGACCGGCGTCGTGTTCCTCGGGCTCGCCGCCCGGCTGGCCCTCGTCGGCCGACACTGACCCCCACCCCAACCACCAGGATCCGCGCATGAGACACGGACGTGCCACCGCCTTGCCCGGCCCCGAGCCTTCGGAACGCCGGGACTGGCAGACCCTCAAGGAGCTGCTCCCCTACCTGTGGGCCTACAAGGTCCGGGTGCTCATCGCACTGGGCTGCCTGCTCGCTGCCAAGGGCGCCAACGTCAGCGTGCCGATCATCTTCAAGCAGGTCATCGACCGTCTCGACATCACCCGCGACCAGGCGGTGATCGTCGTGCCGGCGGCGCTGCTGCTGGCCTACGGCGCGCTGCGCTTCTCCACCTCGATGTTCACCGAGCTGCGCGAGATCGTCTTCGTGCGGGTGACCCAGCAGGCCGTGCGGCGCATCTCGCTGCAGGTCTTCGAGCACCTCCACGCCCTCTCCCTGCGCTTCCACCTGGAGCGCCAGACCGGCGGCCTGACCCGCGACATCGAGCGCGGCACGCGCTCGATCGGCTCGCTGATCAGCTACACCCTGTACAGCATCCTGCCAACGCTGATCGAGATCGGCCTGGTGATCGGCATCCTGCTCTACAACTACGACGCGGTCTTCGCGCTGATCACCGGCACCGCGCTGGCCCTGTACATCACCTTCACGGTCAAGGTCACCAACTGGCGCACCGCGCTGAGACGGCAGGCGAACGAACTCGATTCGGCCGCCAACGCCCAGGCCATCGACAGCCTGATCAACTTCGAGACGGTCAAGTACTTCAACAACGAGGCCTTCGAGGCCCGCCGCTACGACACCCAGCTGCAGGCCTGGATCGGCGCCCAGATCCGCAACCAGAACTCGCTGGCCGCGCTGAATACCGGCCAGGCGCTGATCATCGCCATCACCGTCACCCTGATGATGTGGCAGGCGTCCAGCCGGGTCGCCTCCGGCGAGATGACCCTGGGCGACATCGTGATGGTCAACGCCTTCATGTTGCAGCTCTACATCCCGCTCAACTTCCTCGGCGTGCTCTATCGGGAGATCCGTCAGGCCCTGACCGACATCGAGCGGATGTTCGGCCTGCTCCACGCCCACCGGGAGGTGGCCGACGCGCCCGACGCCCGCGAGCTGCCGGCCGGCATGATGGACGTGCGCTTCGAAGCGGTCGATTTCGGCTATGACGCGCGCCGCCAGATCCTGTTTGGCGTCGATATCGAGATCCCGGCCGGCCGCACCGTCGCGGTGGTCGGCCATTCCGGCTCCGGCAAGTCCACCCTGGCGCGGCTGCTGTACCGCTTCTATGACGTCCAGGGCGGCGCCGTGAAGGTGGGCGGCCACGACATCCGCCAGCTGACCCAGGCCAGCCTGCGCGCGGCGATCGGCATCGTGCCCCAGGACACGGTGCTGTTCAACGACAGCCTGCTCTACAACATCCAGTACGGCCGCCCCGAGGCCAGCCGCGAGGAAGTCGAGGCCGCCGCCCGAGCCGCCCAGCTCACCGACTTCATCGCCCGCCTGCCGGACGGCTACGAGACCCGGGTCGGGGAGCGGGGCCTGAAGCTCTCCGGCGGCGAGAAGCAGCGTGTCGCGATCGCCCGGGCGCTGCTCAAGAACCCGTCGATCCTGATCTTCGACGAGGCCACCTCGGCCCTCGACTCGAAGACCGAGAAGGCCATCCAGGCCCAGATCGACCAGGCCGCCGAAGGCCGCACCGCGCTGGTGATCGCCCACCGCCTGTCCACGGTGATGAAGGCCGACCGGATCATCGTGCTGGACGAGGGCCGGGTGGTCGAGCGGGGCACCCACCCCGAGTTGCTCGCGGCGGGCGGCGCCTATGCGCAGATGTGGACGCTGCAGCAGCAGGAAGAGGCGAAGGACGCCGAGTAGCCCGATGGGTCAGCGGCGCCGGTGAACGCAAGAGCGGCGCCCGAAGGCGCCGCTCTTCGTGACCGATTTCGGCCTTTTATCGCTCAGCGACGGCGGCGACGGGCGCCGTAGAGGCCGAACAGACCCAGGCCGGCGAGGGCCAGCGAGGCCGGCTCCGGCACACCGGTGGAGGTCTGACCGCAGGTGCCGCCGACGACGGTTCCGGTGCAGATCGTGCCACCCACGCCGGACAGCTTGACGAGGTCCTTGGCGCCCAGGTAGCTCGTGCTGCCGTTGTTGAAGGCCGGGTTGAAGGCGCCGACCAGCCAGAACGACGAGTAGATCGAGGTCGATACCGACGTCTGCGTATTGGTGGCGACGTTCATGTAGTCGCCGATGCCGGTCCAGCCCGCCGAGACGAGGCCGGCGTTGGTGTTGGCAACACCGCTCAGATTCGGGCCACCCGCGCCGGTATAGGCCATCAGCGACATGTCCGAATCCCCGCCTCTCCAGCCGATCGAGAAGGACGACAGATTGATCGCCTGGCTGAACGACAGCAGGATCATGTCCGAGCGCTGGTCGTTGTCCATCGAGTGCTCGGACGAGTTGCCGATCACGTCGTTGACGTCCTGGTCGGTGGTCGAGATGCCGTCCCGGTTGATGACGCCCAGGCCGCTGCTGCCATAGACGGCAAGGTAGGCATCCTCGATCTGGACGTTGCTGGTGCCGACAGTGCTGGACCAGGCAGTCGCCGAGACGGTGACCGCCGTTCCCGTGCCGGAAAACACGCGAGCATTGCCATAAGGCAGCGGGTTGCTGGTATTCGACCCGCCGGTCAGGCTCCACTGCGTTGCCGCCGTTGCCGGTGCCGCCACGGCAACACCCAGGGCCAGCAGCATGGTTGTCAAAATCGGTCGCACGGAAAACCTCCAATTCTTCTGTTTGCAGTCATCACCTAGCAATTCTGGGTCCACAATAATTTTCTATTTACTATCAACCTGTTAGATCGCAATTCATCTGACATATCGCCTTCTGCGTCAAAATTTCCGACAGGCTGGGACTCGCGCCGCAAACGCGGTTCGGCGGAGCCCACTAGCGGCCAATGGTGTCCAGGAGTTGCCGGGCCTGGTCGATGCCGGCGAACCAGGCACCGTCATCGAGCGCCACCTGAAGCTCATCCCGCGCCTCGGCCGACCGGCCCGTCTGGTGGAGCGCGACGGCAAGATGAAAGCGGATCTCCCGGTTGCCGGGCGCACGCAGCCTGGCCTCGCGCAAGAGCGCCAGCGCGCCGTCCGCGTCGCCCGTGCGCAGCCGCACCCAGCCTGCGGTGTCGATCACGAACGGGTCCTGAGGCGCCAGCGCCAGGGCAGCTTGCGCGGTCTCGACGGCCGCCGGATCCTCGAGTTCCATCAGCACGATGGCCAGCGCGTTCAGATCATCGGGGTTCCTGGGCTCGAGGCGCCGCAGGTGCTCCAGCTCACTGCGGGCGGCCTGCCATTGCCCGCTCCGCATCAGGATCTCCGCCATGCCCCGGCGCACCGCGGCAGACTCGGCTCGGGCGAGTTCCCGTTTCAGGGTCGCCACGGCGTCGGGGCGACGATCCGCCTGAAACTGGACACGGGCCAGCGCCAGGGCGAGGTCGGGCGCAGGCGCCAGCGCGTAGGCCCGCTGGTACGCGGCCACCGATGCCGCCACATTGCCCGAGGCGCCAGCCAGGTTTGCCTCGAGCCGGATCAGTTCGGGGTCGCGGGGGGATGCCGCGGCGAGCCGGTCGAGTTCCGCCCGGGCCTCCTTCAGTCGACCGCGGGCGATCGCAACGCTGATCTGCAGCGTCCTGGCGGGACGAAAGTCCGGCTGGGACGCGAGCGCCTTCTGGGCGTTGTACTCGGCATCCTCGGCAAACCCGGAGGCCAGCAACAGATGGCCGATCCGCACCTGCGCCGCCGGATCGAACTCTGCCACACGGGTCATCGCCTTGTAGGCCATGCGCGCCTCGGCGGGCTTGTCCGCGGCAAGATTGGCGCGTGCAAAGGCCGCGAGCACATCAAGACGCTCCGGATGATGGAGCATCGCCTCCTTTGCCGCAGCCAGCGCATCGGCCGTACGCCGGGCTTCCAGCAGGGTCTCGATCAACTCGACCTGAGCACGCCCATTGCCGGCGCTCACGGCGACGGTCTTGGAGAGCCACTGCGCGGCGCCTTCCAGGTCGCCCCGCAGGCGCTGCACCCGCCCCAGCTCATACAGCACGCGGGCATCGTCCTTGCGCTTGGCCCGCAGGCCGTCGAGGATCCGGGTGGCCGCATCGAATTGACCGTCCTGCGCTTCGACCCGCGCCAGGTTCAGCGCTGCCGGGGCGAAGTCGGGCGCACTGCGGAGGACCGACTGGTAGGCCGTACGCGCCTGATCGAGTTGGCCGGCCGCGGCGTGCACCGCACCCAGCACGTTGAGCAGCGCCGGATTGCCCGGATCGCGATCCACCATGGTGCGCGCGACCTTGAGGGCCTCGTCGGTCCGCCCCTGCCTCATGTAAGAAAATGCGATTGCGATACCCACGCCGGTGCTGGACGGGTCGCTGTCGAAGGCCCGCTCGAGCGACTCCAGCCCCTTCGACGTCTCACCCTGGCCCAGCAGGCTGAATCCGAGGGCTGCCTGGGCTCCGGCGTCCCCCTCCATGAGGCTCGCCGCGCGATCCAGCAGTTCCGTCGCCACCAGATATCGCCCGTCGGCGAGGTAGGCCCGCCCGGCAACCATCAGCGCCTGCGGGTCATTCGGGCGTGCGTTCAGGACCGGCTCGATGGTGCTCAGTGCGCGGGCGCTGTCCCGCTCGGCCAGATAGACCCCCGCCAGCAGCTTGCGCGCCGCGACGTTCCGCGAGAAACGTGAGGTCAGCACGCCCAGGTAGGTCTTGGCGCGCTGCAGGTCGCCCAGCCCCTGGCTCGACAGCGAGGCCAGCATCAACAGCTGTTCGCTGGCTTGCACGTACTCCGGGGGAAGCGTGTCGATCAGCGAGACGACGCCTTCCAGCCCCGCCCGGGCCGCAGACGAGTCGCCGTTGGCGGCGGCGATCACCGCCTCGAGGTACAGGGCGCGCGGTTCCCGCGCGTCCTGCGCCTTGACGTAGGCCAGATCCGCCCCGGCCTCGTCGAAGCGTTTCAGGTCGACCCGGATCGACGCGCGGGCGATTCTGGCGTCGACGTAGTCCGCTTCCAGTTCGACGGCCTTGTCGTATTCGGCCAGCGCCTGGGTCAGCTGTCCGCGCAGATGACTGATGGACGCGCGCAGGTTCCATGTGCGCGCGTCGTTCGGCGCCAGCCTCGCCAGGTCCGCGAGGCGCGCATCGGCCACCTCGACGCGCCCCGACTCGAGCAGGAAGGGGATCAGGTCAAGGTAGGGCAGGACCGACTGGGGATCGGCCGCCATGGCAGCGTCGAAGCCTGCAGCGGCAGCCTGGCCGTCGCCTTCCATCGCGTGCGCGCGGGCCCGCGCGGTCAGGACCTCGACGCGAGCCCGGGTCGGCAGGCCATCGGCGGTGATCTCCTGGAGCACGGCCTTGGAGCGGCCGAGCGACAGATACAGCCGCGCGCGGTAAACCGCGATCTCTCGTGGGCTGACACCGAGGGCGAGCGCCTTGTCGAACGATGCCTCCGCAGCCGGCAGTTCCAGTTGCTCGAGCAGGCTCCGCCCCAGCAGGACGTGGGCCTGGAGCATGTCCGGGCTCTGCTGGAGGGCGTTCTTGAGCTGGACGACGGCGCCGTCCACGTCGCCCTTGTTGAACCGCTCGAGCCCGTCCTCGTAATAGCGAGCCGCCCGGTTGGCGTCCTCGGCGAACGCAGGGGAGTGAATCACGAGGCCGGCGAGCGAGAGCGCCAGCAGGCCGGCGCGCAGGGTGTTCGTCATGGGGGAAGGCAGGCGGAGGCTAGGGTCGGTCGAGTATATTTGGGGTCTGCGGCGGCACCCGTGACGTGTGCCCTGCGGCACGCGGGCGGGGCCATGGTGGCGGCCCGTCCGTGCGACGCAATTCACGCAACTACACAGGAGGCAGGTTTTGACGGAGTGGCTTGGCAAGCTGGACGAGGTGCGTGCGCTGATGCCCGAGGGCTTCGGCTGGATCCTCGAGGTGTTCGTGGTGATCTTCCTGGCGTTGCTGACCAAGCTCGTCCTGAACCGGTTCTTCGACAGGCTCGCCTCGCGCTTCGAGCACACCAACAACCGCTGGGACGACACGCTGCTCGAGGCGGCGCGCCGCCCGGCCACGATGATGGTGTGGGCGGTGGGCCTGTTCTGGGCGCTGGAGATCGTCCAGCAGGAGACCGACTCGGCCCTGTTCGAGATCGTCGATCCGGGCCGCCGGGTGGCGGTGATCGGCCTGCTCGCCTGGTTCCTGGTGCGGCTGGTGCGCGGCGCCGAGCGCGTCCTGGTGGACCCGGAGCGCTCCGAGAAGCCGATGGACCACACGACGGCGAAGGCGATCGGCAAGCTGCTGCGGGCCTCGACGATGATCACCGCGGTGCTCGTGGTCCTGCAGACGCTGGGCTTCTCGATCTCCGGCGTGCTGGCCTTCGGCGGCATCGGCGGCATCGCGGTCGGCTTCGCCGCCAAGGACCTGCTCGCCAATTTCTTCGGGGCGCTGGTGGTCTATCTGGATCGCCCGTTCGCGGTCGGCGACTGGATCCGCTCACCGGACAAGAACATCGAGGGCACGGTCGAGGACGTGGGCTGGCGCGTCACGCGCATCCGCACCTTCGACCAGCGGCCCCTCTACGTGCCGAACGCCACCTTCACCAGCATTTCGGTGGAGAACCCGTCGCGGATGCTCAACCGACGCATCTACGAGACCATCGGCATCCGCTATGCCGACGCCGACAAGATGCGCGACATCGTTCGCGACGTCACCGCGATGATCCAGGCGCACCCGGACCTCGAGACCGAGAAACGCACGCTGATCGTGCACTTCAACAGCTACGGCCCGTCGTCGCTGGATTTCTTCGTCTATACCTTCACGAAGACGACGAAATGGGTGGAGTTCCACCGCATCAAGGAGGACGTGCTGCTCACGATCTACGACATCATCCGCGAGCACGGCGCCGACATCGCCTTTCCGACCACCACGGTGCACTTCGGCGACCCGCTGCAGCTGGACCGGCGCGGTGCGTCGGACGACAGCCCGCCGGACACGGCCGCGGCGGCCGAGTCATGAGCGTCCTTCGCCGCTGAAAGCCCCCATCCGATGTCCGAACACGCGGCCCTGCCCTATCTCAGTGAAACCATCCTCTTCCTGGTACTCGCGGGCGTCCTGATTCCCCTGCTGGAAAAGCGCGCCATCAACCCGGTGCTCGGCTTCCTGGCGGTCGGTACGGTGGTCGGTCCCTTCGGCCTCGGGGCCCTGGCGGGGGAGTGGCCGCAGCTCTCCTACATCAGCTTCACCCGCTCCGACCATGTGGCGACCTTCGCCGAGCTGGGCGTGATCTTCCTGATGTTCACGATCGGCCTCGAGATGTCGGTCGAGCGTCTGTGGGCGATGCGGGCGCGGGTATTCGGCGGCGGCGGTGCCCAGGTGGCCCTGTCGGCGGCCATCATCGGCGCCCTGGCTTACGGCTGGGGCAACTCGGGGGAAGCGTCGCTGATCCTCGGCCTGGTGCTCGGCTTCTCGTCCACCGCGGTGGTGATGCAGTTGCTGGTGCAGCGGCGCGACCTGGGCACCCCCCTCGGCCAGGCCAGCTTCTCGGTGCTGCTGTTCCAGGATCTTGCGGTGGTGCCCCTGCTGGTGCTGGTCGGCATTCTCGGCCAGGCGGGCGGCGAAGGCAGCTTCGTCTCGCTGCTGGCGATCGCGGTCATCAAGGGGGCGGTGACGGTGGCGGCGATCTACCTCATCGGGCGGCGCCTGATCCGCCCCCTTTTCCACCACCTGGCCAGCACCAGGGCGCCGGACACCTTCATGGCGCTGACGCTGCTGGCGAGCCTCGGCGTGGCGGCGCTGACCTGGGCCGCCGGGCTGTCGATGGCGATGGGGGCGATGCTGGCCGGCCTGATCATCGCCGAGACCGAGTTCCGTCACGAGGTGGAGATCACGATCGAACCCTTCAAGGGCCTGCTGATGGGCCTGTTCTTCATGTCGGTCGGCATGGGCATCGATCTCCACGCCCTGCTCGATTACCCCTGGCAGGTGCCCCTCGCGGTGATCGGGCTGATGCTGATCAAGGGCGCGGTCCTGTTCCCGTTGATGCGCCTGATGAAGTTGTCCTGGGGGCGGGCGACCGAGGGGGCCATCCTGCTCTCGCAGGGCGGCGAGTTCGCCTTCATCGTGATCGGTGTGGCGATGCATACCGCCCTGCTGCCGGAAGGCGTGGGTCATTTCATGCTGCTGGTGGTCAGCCTGTCGATGCTCGCGACACCCCCGGCCAGCCGACTGGGGCGGCGCATCGGCGACGCCATCGACGCCCGGCTCGGCCGGCGCCACGTGGAGCCCGATCTGCCCGGCCACGGCCTGCACGACCACATCATTGTTGCCGGCTGCGGCCGCGTCGGCGAGATGGTCTGCCAGATCCTGGCCCACCGGGCGCTGCCGTATGTCGCCATCGACAGCGACCCGAAGCTCGTCGAGCGGCTGAGCCGGCGGGGCATCCCGGCCTGCTACGGCGATGCCAGCCGGCCCGAACTGCTGCGCCGGCTCAACGTCGATGCGGCCAAGGCGGTGCTGCTGACCCTCGCCGCGCCCGATGAGGCGACCCGGGCCGTCGAGGGCCTGCGGGCGCTGGCGCCGACCGTCAGCATCATCGCGCGCGCCCGCGACGAGGCCCACGCGGTGGTGCTGCGCCGCGCCGGCGCGGACGCCGTGATCCCGGAAACCCTCGAGGCCGGCCTGCAGCTGGCGGGTGCGGCGCTCGAGCGCTTCGAGCTCGGCGAGGAGGAGATTCACCGCCACCTCCAGCAGGAGCGCGAGCAGCGCATTGCCAGTATGCTGCTGCCCAGGTAAGCCCCTTGTGACAGCCATGAGCCTTCCCCGCGTTCACCTCATCGCCACCGGCGGCACGATTGCCGGCGTCGCCGACGACCCCGCCGCGACGACCCGCTACCAGGCCGGCAGCCTCGCCGGCCACGCCCTGCTCGAATCGATTCCCGAAGCCCACCGGGCCGCGTCGATCTCGATTGCCCAGCCCTTCAACCTGGACAGCAAGGATCTCGGCCCCGGCCACTGGCTGCAGCTGGCCCGCGACGTGAGCAGCGCGCTGGCCGACCCGGCGGTGGACGCGGTCGTCGTGACCCACGGCACCGATACCCTGGAGGAGTCGGCCTTCCTGCTCGACCGGCTGCTCCCGCCCGGCAAGCCGGTGGTCATGACCTGCGCGATGCGCCCCGCCAGCGCCCATTCCGCCGACGGCCCCCTGAACCTGCTGCATGCGCTCCGGGTCGCCGCCAGCGGCGCCACCCGGGAGGCGGGCGTGGTGGCCGTGGTCAACGAGCGGATCCACGCCGCCAGCCGGTTGCGCAAGGGCCACAGCCACGCGCTGGATGCCTTCGAGCACGGCGACTCGGCCATCGGCTGGAGCGACCCGCCGGGCCTCGACGGACGACCCGAGGTGCCCGCCCGGATGCCATCGCTGCTCGGCCGGCTCGACGAATTGCCGCGGGTAGACGTGCTGTGGGTCGGGGCCGGCAGCGAACCCGACCTGCTGGCCGCCAGCATCTCCCACGGCGCCCGCGCCATCGTGCTGTGCCTGCCGGGCAACGGCAGCCTGCCCGAGACCTGGTCGGACGCCGTACACAAGGCGCTCGCCTGCCATACCGTCGTGGTTCGGGCCAGCCGGACCGGCCGCGGCCGCGTCGCGCGCCAGCCCGACGATGGCGGGCGCCTGTTCGCAGCGGGCCGGCTGGGCCCGGCCCAGGCGCGGGTGGCCCTGATGCTGGCCCTGGCCGGCGGACTGGCGCCGGATCACTTCTTCTATTGACCCGGCAAGCAAACAGGCAACGACTGCGAGCGGGTCCTCCTCCCCCTTCAAGGTGAGGGAGTGAGTGGACCGCGTCGTGACTGAACTGGAATCGCCTGATTGATTGCCGCGTCAATGGGTCGCGCTCACGCGTTCCCTGTCGGCTACAGCCCCGGATCGCTGCCACCGCCCGCCAGCGCCAGTTCGACCATCCGGCGCGGCAGGTGCGGGGCGAACAGTTCAATGAAGGCGTACACATAGCCCCTCAGCCAGGCGTTCTTGAGGATGCCGATGCGCGTCGTGCTGGTCTCGAAGAGGTGGGCGGCGTCGAGCATGCCGAGGCCCTTGTCGGCGAGCGGGTCGTAGGCCATGCGGGCGACGATGCCGACGCCGAGCCCCATCCCGACATAGGTCTTGATCACGTCCGAATCGATCGCGGTGAGGACCACGTTGGGCTTGAGGCCGCGGCCGAGAAAGGCCTTGTTGATCTGGCTGCGGCCGGTGAAGGCCGAGTCGTAGGTGATCACCGGCCAGCGCGCGATCTCCTCGAGCGTCAGCGGCCGGGCCTGCAGCAACGGGTGCTTCGCCGGCGCGATCACGCAGCGGTTCCACTGGTAGCAGGGCAGCATCACGAGGTCGTCGTACTCGGCGATGGCCTCGGTGGCGATGGCCACATCGGCCTCGCCGGACAGGACCATTTCGCAGACCTGGCGCGGACTGCCCTGGTGCAGTTCGAGCCGCACCGCCGGATAGCGCTTGAGGAACTCCTGCACGACCCTGGGCAGGGCGTAGCGGGCCTGGGTGTGGGTGGTGGCGATCGACAGCCGGCCGCGGCTCTCGTTGGTGAACTCCTCGCCCACCTGGCGCAGGTTGTCCACGTCGCGCAGCACCCGCTCGGCGATGTTCAGGACCTGCTGGCCGGGCTCGGTGATGCCCACCAGACGCTTGCCATGGCGCGAGAAGATCTCGATGCCGAGTTCCTCCTCGAGCAGGCGGATCTGCTTCGAGACGCCGGGCTGGGACGTGAAAAGGCTCTCGGCAGCCTCCGACACGTTGTAACCGTGGCGGGCCACCTCGAAGACATAGCGCAGTTGCTGGAGGTTCATGGCTCGGGCCTCCCGGCCGGGTGCGTCGCAGCGCACGCCAAATAACTTTTGGTTCTTAGAGTTTAACCTCCATCGCCTTCTCCCATCTATGCCTCCCCCTTACGATGCGCTGCACAACACAGGAATCACCCCATGGAATTTGCTTACACAGTAGCCGGCTTCGCAGTCGGCGCCATCGTCGGCCTCACCGGTGTCGGTGGCGGCTCGCTGATGACGCCGCTGCTGGTGCTGCTGTTCGGCATCCACCCGTCCGTGGCGGTCGGCACCGACCTGCTCTATGCGGCCATCACCAAGGCCGGCGGCACGCTGGCCCACGGCCTCAAGGGCACCGTGGACTGGAGCGTCACCCGCCGCCTCGCGACCGGCAGCATCCCGGCCTCGCTGGTGACCCTCTACGTCGTCGGCAACCACGCCCCCGGCGGCATCGAGGGCGCAGCCGGCATCATCAAGGTGGCGCTGGGCGTCGCGCTGGTGCTGACCGCGGTGGCGATCATCTTCCGCAAGCGCATCCAGACCTACGCCATCCGCCGTTTCGGCGACAATCCCAACCGCCGCCGCACCGCCGCGCTGACGGTCCTGACCGGCGCCGTGCTGGGCGTGCTGGTGTCGATCTCGTCGGTCGGTGCCGGCGCCCTGGGGGTCACCGCGCTGATTTTCCTGTACCCGTCGATGCCGGCCCTGCGCATTGTCGGCAGCGACATTGCCCACGCCGTGCCCTTGACGGCTGTGGCAGGCATGGGACACTGGTGGCTGGGCAGCGTCGACTGGGCGCTGCTGGGCAGCCTGATCATCGGCTCCCTGCCCGGCATCTGGCTCGGCAGCCACGTCTCGACGAAGATCCCCGACCGCATCCTGCGGCCGATCCTGGCGACCATGCTGGTGCTGGTCGGCGCCAAGCTGATCGCCCACTGAGGGCGTCGCACCCCCACCCGATTCACGACAGAGAGAGATTTGCCTCATGTATCGATACGACGCATTCGACCAGCGCATCGTCGATGAGCGCGTCGCGCAGTTCAGCGACCAGACGACCCGCTACCTGGCGGGCGAGCTGAGCGAGGACGAGTATCGCCCCCTGCGCCTCCAGAACGGCCTGTACATCCAGAAGCAGGCGCCGATGCTGCGCATCGCGGTGCCGTACGGGCTGCTCAGCGCGGCGCAGCTGCGCCGCGTCGCGCGCATCGCCCGCGACTACGACAAGGGCTACGTGCACTTCAGCACCCGCCAGAACATCCAGTACAACTGGCCGGCCCTCGAGAACGTGCCGAAAATCCTCGCCGAACTGGCCGAGGTGGAGATGCACGCCATCCAGACCTCCGGCAACTGCATCCGCAACTTCACGTCCGACCCGTACGCCGGCGTGGCCGGTGACGAGGTGATCGATCCGCGGCCGTGGGCGGAGATCCTGCGCCAGTGGGCGACCTTCCATCCGGAGTTCGCCTACCTGCCGCGCAAGTTCAAGATCGCGGTCAATGGCGCGAGCGAAGACCGGGCCGTCATCCAGTGCCACGACATCGGCCTCGACCTGGTCCGCAACGACGCCGGCGAGACCGGTTTCCGGGTGCTGGTCGGCGGCGGCCTCGGTCGCACCCCGATCATCGGCAAGGAGATCTCGGCCTTCGTGCCGTGGCAGGACATCATCACCTACTGCGAGGCGATCCTGCGGGTCTACAACCGCTTCGGCCGGCGCGACAACATGTACAAGGCGCGGATCAAGATCCTGGTCCAGTCGATGGGCATCGAGGCCTTCCGCGAGCAGGTCGAGGCCGAGTGGCAGCACAGCCGCGGCGGCCCGGGCACCCTGACCGAGTCCGAGGTGGCGCGCGTCGCCGGGCACTTCGTCGATCCCGCCTACGAGACACTGCCCGCCGAGGATGCCGGCTACCACCGCCAGCTGGCCGACAACAAGGCCTTCGCCGCCTGGGCGCGCCGCAATGTGCGCACCCACAAGCAGCCGGGCTACGCCTCGGTGGTGCTGTCCCTGAAGAAGACCGGCGTGGCGCCGGGCGACATCACCTCCGAGCAGCTCGAGCAGGTGGCCGACTGGGCCGATCGCTACAGCTTCGGCGAGGTCCGCTCCACCCACGAGCAGAACCTGGTGCTGGCCGACGTGCGCCAGTCCGACCTCTACGCGGTCTGGCAGGCGGCGCGGGACGCCGGCCTGGCGACGCCCAACATCGGCCTCCTGACCGACATGATCTGCTGTCCCGGCGGCGACTTCTGCAACCTCGCGAACGCCAAGTCGATCCCGGTGGCCGAAGCCATCCAGGAGCGCTTCGACGACCTCGACTACCTGCACGACATCGGCGACATCGAGATCAACATCTCCGGCTGCATGAACGCCTGTGGTCACCACCACGTGGGCCACATCGGCATCCTCGGCGTCGACAAGAACGGGCAGGAGTGGTACCAGGTCACGATCGGCGGCGCCCAGGGCAATCAGGCCTCGCTGGGCAAGGTCATCGGCCCGTCGTTCGCCCGCGCCGAGATGCCCGACGTGCTCGAGCGCATCATCCAGATCTACATCGAGGAACGGCACGCGGACGAGCGCTTCATCGACACCGCCCGCCGCATCGGCATCGCCCCGTTCAAGACCCGCGTGTATGCGGACCGTGACGTGAAGAAGAAGGTGGTCAATGGCTAAGCTGATCAAGAACGGAAAGGTGGTCGACGACAACTGGCAGGTGCTGCCGGCCGACGCGACCGAGGTGCCGGCCGGGCCGGTCATCGTGCCGCTGGCCCTGTGGCAGAGCGCGGCAGGCGAGCTGGCCGACCGGGGCGACCTCGGTGTCTGGCTGGCGCCCGACGAGGATCCGGCAGAACTCGCCGACGCCCTCCCATCCCTGGCGGTGGTCGCCATCGAGTTTCCCAAGTTCGCCGACGGGCGCGGCTACTCGAGCGCGGCGCTGCTGCGCAGCCGCTACGGCTACCGCGGCGAACTGCGGGCCATCGGCGAGGTGCTGCGCGACCAGTTCTTCTACCTGACGCGCTGCGGCTTCGACGCCCTGCAGCCGGCGGAAGGCCGCTACACGGACGAACAGCTGGTCGCGTCCCTGGCCAGCCTGGGCGACTTCTCGGAGCCCTACCAGGGGGCGATCGACCGACCCGAGCCGGTCTGGCGCCGCCACCAGCGGCAGCAGGTGGCGGCATGAGCGGCAGCGTCTCGATGCTGCGCCCCCGCGCCGGCAACCCGGCCACCCGGCCCGAGCTGACGGATGCCCTGCGCGCGTCGGTGGAACAGAAGGCCACCGCGGCCCGCGAACTGCTGACGGCCACGGTCGCCGAGTTCGGCGGTGACGGCGCGGTCACCTTCGCCAACAGCTTCGGCGCCGAGGACATGGTGCTGACCGAGCTGATCCTGCGGCTCGGACTGCCCATCGAGATCTTCTCCCTCGATACGGGCCGCCTGCCCGGCGAAACGTACGACCTGATGTCGCGCGTCGAGAAGCACTACGACACGCGGCTCAAGATCTACTTCCCGGACGCGGCAGCGGTCGAGGCCTACGTCCGCGGCGAGGGTATCAACGCCTTCTACGAGTCGATCGACCTGCGCAAGCGCTGCTGCCAGATCCGCAAGGTGGAGCCCCTTCGCCGGGCCCTGTCGGGCATGCAGGCCTGGATCACCGGCCTGCGGGCCGCCCAGTCCACGACCCGCACCGGCCTGCCGGCACGCGAGTTCGACGAGGGCAACGGCCTGGTCAAGCTCAATCCGCTGACCGACTGGAGCGAGAACGAGGTGTGGGCCTTCATCCGCATCCACGAGGTGCCCTACAGCGACCTGCACGACCAGTTCTACCCCAGCATCGGCTGTGCGCCCTGCACCCGGGCGATCGCGGTGGGCGAGGACGTCCGCGCCGGCCGCTGGTGGTGGGAGGACCCGACGCTCAAGGAGTGCGGGCTCCACGTCAAGGGCTGAGCACTGCACGACGCCACATCACGGGCCGCGGCGACGCGGCCTTTTTCTTGCGCGCGCGGCCGGGCGCGCTACCATCGCGGCACCTTCCCCAGAGACCGGACCATGACACCCGACGAACTGACCGCGGCGCTGGTCCGCGCCCACGACGCCCGCGACGAGTTGCTGGCGCAGCTCTCCCGCGAGCAGACCGACTGCTACCGGCTGTTCCACGGCACCGTCGAGGGCTGGCCCGGCGTGACGCTGGACCGCTATGGCGATGTGGCCCTGCTGCAGAGCTTCCACACACCGGTCGACACGCCCTCGACCGAGACCGTCGCGCGCTTCGTGGCCACCCTCCACCCCGCCATGCCGCTGATCGTCAATGATCGCAGCGGCCGCGGCTCGCGCGTCGCGAACCCGCTGTCCGACGACCTCAAGGCCATCGCCCATACGCCCCGGACGGTCCGCGAGCACGGCATTCGCTTCCGCTTCCAGGCGCGCCACGCGGGCCAGGACCCGTGGCTGTTTCTCGATCTGCGCGCCGCCCGCCGCTGGGTCAAGGCCGAAGCGGCCGGCCGCTCGGTGCTGAACCTCTTCGCCTACACCTGCGGCGTCGGCACCGTGGCGGCGCAGGCCGGCGCCAGCTTCGTCATGAACGTGGACTTCGCAGAATCGGCGCTTCGGGTCGGCAAGGACAACGCCCGCGAGAACGAGCTGCCCCGCCGCCCCCGCTTCGTCCACAGCGACATCTTCCCGGCGGTGCGACAACTCGCCGGCATCGGCCAGGCGAAGGTCGTCCGCGGCAAGCGCCTTCCCCCGTTCCCGGAGCTCGCGCCGCGACAGTTCGACCTCGTGTTCCTGGACCCGCCCCGCTACGCCAAGAGCCCGTTCGGCGTTGTGGACCTGGTGCGCGACTACCCGGCGCTCTTCAAGCCGGCCCTGCTGGCGACGGCCGAGGGCGGCACGATCGTATGCTGCAACAACGTCGCCGAAGCGGACGCCGACGCCTGGCTCGACCAGTTGCGACGCTCCGCCGCCAAGGCCGGCCGCACGGTACGGGACGCCGAATGGATCGTCCCCGATGCCGACTTCCCGAGCTTCGATGGCCGCCCGCCCCTGAAGACCGTGGCGCTGCGCGTCTGAGCCCCGGCTTGCCCGCGACGGCCCGGGTGACGACAATGGGTCGAAACGCGGCCCGCCGGGCCATGCCAAAACCATAACCGGGAGGAGACGCCCATGTCCTGTTGCCACCATTACGCCCTGACCCCGGGCGGCGATGCCGCCTTCGCCGTCGACGTCTCGGCCATCACCTTCGGGCCGGGCTGCCTGCGTGAGGCCGGCGACCACGCCGCCAGCCACGGCATGAAACGGGTCGCGCTGTTCACCGATCCGCGCCTGGCCGGTCTCGAGCACCTGGCCGTGGTGCGCGACTCCCTCAAGGCGGCCGGTCTCGACGTGGTGGTCTATGACGAGGTCAAGGTGGAGCCCACCGACGCCTCGTTCCTGGCCGCGGCCCGCTTCGCCACCGAGGGCCGCTTCGACGGCTACGTCTCGCTGGGCGGCGGCTCGGTCATCGACACCGCCAAGGCCGCCAACCTCTACGCCAGCTACCCGGCCGAGTTCGCCGCCTACGTGAACGCCCCGATCGGCGAGGCGCGCCCGGTGCCCGGCCCGCTCAAGCCCCACATCGCCTGCCCGACCACCTCCGGCACCGGCGCCGAATGCACCGGCATCGCGATCTTCGACTACGTAGAGAAACACGTGAAGACCGGCATCGTCTCGAAGCGGCTGCGCCCGACCCAGGCGCTGATCGACCCGATGACCACCTACACCCTGCCGGCCTCGGTGGTCGCGGCCTCGGGCTTCGACGTGCTCTCCCACGCCATCGAGTCCTTCACCGCCCTGCCCCACACCCAGCGCGCGGCGGCCGATCGTCCTTCCCTGCGCCCGATGAGCCAGGGTGCCAACCCGTGGAGCGACGTGGGCTGCAAGGAGGCGCTGAAGCTGACCGGCCGCTTCCTCGAGCGCGCGGTGGCCAGTGCCGACGACCGGGAGGCCCGTGACGGCATGATGTTCGCCGCGACGCTGGCGGGCATCGCCTTCGGCAACGCCGGCGTGCACCTGCCCCACGGCATGTCCTACGCGGTGGCCGGCGGCGTGCGCGACTTCCACGCCCCCGACTACCCCGACGACCACCCGATGGTGCCCCACGGCATGTCGGTGATCGTCAACGCCCCGGCAGTGTTCCGCTTTACCGCCGACGCCTGCCCGGAACGCCATCTCGATGCGGCCCGCTGGCTGGGGGCCGACGTGGCCGGCGCCTCCCTCGACGACGCGGGCGAACGGGTCGCCCGTCGCCTGATCGACCTGATGCGCACCACCGGCATCCCCAACGGCGTGGGTGGCGTGGGCTTCACCACGGACGACCTGCCGACCCTGGCGGCCGGGGCCTGGGCCCAGCAGCGGCTGGTGCGCAACGCGCCGAAAGCCGTCACCGAGGAAGGCCTCGGCATGCTGTTCGGCGACGCGATGCGCTACTGGTAGGTCGCCTGGCGTGCCACGTCCGGCTGGCTATCCCGTCAGCCGACGGTGGCAAGGTGGTAAAGCTCCTCCAGGTTCAACAGGGCAAGGTGGACGATCTCGTCGTCGAGCTTGCCCTCGTCTCCCATGGCCTCCAGCCGCATGCCCACATCGTGGCTGCCGAGGCGGCCCCGGTAGGGACGGTCCTGGGACAGGGCCTGCAGCACATCGGCGACAGAAAGGACCCGGGTCGCCACATCGATTTCACCGGCGCCGCGATGGAAGGGGTAACCCGTGCCGAGCAGGTTCTCGTGATGGGCAGCCGCCCAGGACGGAATCGGCGAATCCGGAAAGACCCGATTCAGGATCCGGAAGGTGTCGTAGCTGTGGCGGCTGATCATGGCCCGCTCGGCCCGGTCAAGCGGGCCCGGCTTGTCGAGGATCTCGTCCGGCACCCGCAGCTTGCCGATGTCGTGCAACAACGCCGCCACCTCGAAATTGTCGATCTGGTCCGCGTCGCCGTCGGCCAGTTCGAACAGACGTCGTGCGACCTTGGCGACCCGCACCGAGTGCTCGTGGGTGAATGGGCTCTTGGCGTCCACGACGCGGGCAAACAGGCGCGCGAGGGCCAGCACCTCGGCGCTGCCCAGATCGCTCACCGGTGAGGCCAGGCGGTAGTTCTCCAGGTATTCGAGCAGATAGAACGGGTCCATTGCGAGCCAGAAGGACTCCCGCCGCGCGACCGATGCGAAGGCGTCCACAAGCGCCGGCGAGAAGAGGTGGCCGGCGTACTCCCGCACCGTCTCGACGAGCCCGTCACGCGCCATCAGGATCGCGTCATCGACCTGGCGGGTGTTCAGGTGCGGCGCCTGCAGCACATCGATCCGGTCGGCCAGGAAGATCAGGTTGGCGTGCCGTTTCACGCGTTCGGGGAGTTCCTGCGACGCGAGCACCGACCATGGCGTGTGATGCCAGCGCACAACCGGTGCGAAGCGCCTCAGCGGCGCGCACTCGAGCAGATAGTTCTCGCCCCGCAGGCAGTGATCGTCGGCACCGGACCACAGCAGGGCATCGGTCAGCTTGCGATGTTCGGAGGCCCTGGAGACGCCACAGTCGTGGAGCATGCCGGCGTAGAAGGCGAAGCCGAGTTCCTCGTCCGGCCAATCCAGTTCGCGCGCGATCGATTCGGCCATCCAGGCCACCCGCTTGCCGTGCTGGACCTCGTCGATGCCAACGAAATCCAGCACGCTGGTCAGCGCGCAGATGACGCGATGCGGATCGATCTTCATGTCGCCTCCCGGTTGGCCGCGGGACAGCGGCCCGCACTTGGGCTATCGGCATACCACCATGCAGCTTGAGTGTGGCCTTCACCGAGAAAACCAACGGAAAGTGCGGAAGATGCCAGCGCGCCACGACCCTACTTGAAGAGGTTCTGCAAGCCTTTCTGCAACTCCTGCTTGAGCTTGTCCTCGGCTTTCTTCTTGACCTCCTGCTTCTTTTCCTCGAGCTTCTCCTTGAAGTTGTCCTCGAGCAGGGCCTGGGCGTCGAGCGCGACCTTCGGGTCGTCGAAACTGCCCCGCACACGCACCGGCACCGTCACGCCCTTGACCTTCTCGAGGGGCTTCCCCCCCTGCCCGGTCAGGGTGCCGACCACCGAGGTGCGCACCAGATAATCAACCGACTCCTCGACGAGATTGGCCGAACCGTCGCCACGCACCCGGAGCAGCGGCGAGCGCATCGTCAGGTCATCGTTGCGGGCGACACCGTCGCGGATCTGCAGCGTGGCCTTCATATCGGTGAAGTCGGTCTCGTTGGGGCCGCTCTCCTTCGGCGCCGGCTGACCGGTGAGCAAGGCTTCGGCCTGGCGCATCATGGCCGCCAGGTTGACGCCCTTGACGGCGCCATTGGCGAAGTCGAGGCGGACGGTACCGGCCAGCGAGCGACGGATGGCCGCATCGCCCAGTCCCTCAAGGGCGAGTTTCGCCGCGACGCTGGCCTTGCCGGTGAGCTTCGGCGCCTCGCCGGTGAGGTCGCGGGTGAGCGGGCCGATGGCGACCCCGGCGAGGGTTTCGTCCAGGCCCACCCTGGGCACCGGACCGCGGCCGTCGAGACCGATATTGCCCTGGTAGCGTCCCTCGTAGAGCGAGGCTTCCGGGGTGATCCGCGCCTGTCCGCCCTTGACCGTGACCGGCAGGCGAATGTCCGACAGGCTCAGCCCGGACACCTTCAGACGACCGAGCGAGAACGTGCCATCGACCACCAGCCCGGGCGGAATCAGCGGTCCGGCGGGGGCCGGCTGATCCGCTGGCGGATCCCCCGCGCCCGAGCCGGACGCCTTGCCTTCGGCGTCCGGTGGCAGGTAGCGATCGGCGTCGAAGGCATCCACCGTCAGTTCGAAGGCCAGGGACGGACCGGTGAAGTCGCTGACCTGGACCCGCCCACGGGCCGTGGTGTCGTCGAGCACGAGCACCAGCTCGTCAACCGCGGCCGAGTTCGGCGAGGCGGCCAGCGTGAGCGTGGCCGAGGCCCGTTGCAGGACCGTCGCATCCCGGGTCGGAGGGAGGGTCACACCGAGGGCGCCTGCAAGCTGCGCCGGATTGAACGCCGCCAGCGCAAGCGCGCCAGACACCTGCGGCGCCGTCTCCAGCCCCTCGACCGCGAGCGCGCCGGAGAGCCCCAGCTCGTAAGCCTTTAATGCCAGGTCGTCGATGCGCAGCGTGCCCTGGGCCAGATCTGCGGCGACCTCGGCCTGGAGCTTCGCCGCTAGCTGGCGCCCTGGCAGCGCGTCGCCCGTGGCCTCCACCTCGAGGCGCAAGCCCTCGAGGCGGTGCCGGCCGACTGCGAGGTCGAGGTGCGCCGTGGCGTCGAGCGCAAGCCGCGCGTCGAGGGAGGGCTGCTCGCCCATCACCCGCGCCTTCAGGCTCAGAGGCAAAGGTTCGCCGGTGGCGAACCGCCCGGTGTCCACTTCGAGCTCCTGTACGCGATAGCTGGCGCCGCTCTGGCGATCGTTCCAGCGGATCGTGGCATCGCGCAGGGACAGGCCACCAAACACCAGGCCGGCCGGGTCGAAGCCGCCGCCTGCTGCCGGCTCCGGCGCGTCCGGTGGTGACGCGGCATCGCCCGCGCTGCCACCGCCGGACCGCGCCAGATCCGCCCAGTTGGTCCGCCCACCGTCATCGACCTCGAGGTTCAGCACGAGGCCGTCCAGGTTCACCCGATCCACCTCGATGCGGCCCGAGAACAGCGGCATCAGCAAGGCCCGCACCTGGGCTGAGCGGATGCTGGCGAAAGTCTGCTGCGAGAAGCCCTCGGCGTTGCCGAGCCGGGCTGCGCCGATGCTGACACCCAGCCAGGGAAACACCGACAAGCCGAGGTCCCCCTCGATCACGAGTTCTCGGCCGGTCGCCTCGCGCGTCGCCTCGCCGAGACGTTCGCGAAAGTCGTTGGGGTCGAAGACGAACTTGAGATAGGCGAACAAGGCGGCTGCAGCGAGCAGCACCAGCACGCCCCCCCCAAGCACCACACGTACCAGCGTTTTCATCGACAGTCGCCCCGTGGCCAGGAATTCCAGGGCAGGCTAGCAGGGCGCCGCCCGCATGGGCAACCGCACATCCGCGCGCCGACACATTTGGATCCAATACCGCCGCCGCTCAAGATCGCCGGGGAACTCGCCCACGCCCGGCGCCCTCCAAGCTGCAAGTCCGCCACACTGCGGGAATGCCATGTGCAACTCTTGGGAACGGCTCTTTCGAGCCTGGGTCATGACCCTCGCCCTGCTCGGGTCCACGGTGGCGGGCGCAGCGCCTTCGGCGCGGGTCATCGATGTAAATGGCATCATCGGTCCGGCGACCGCAACCTTTGTCGCGCGGCAGCTGGACGCGGCAGTCCGTGCAGGCGACACGATCGTCGTGCTGCGTATGGACACCCCGGGCGGCCTCGACAGCGCGATGCGGGAGATCATCCGCGCCATACTCGCCTCGCCCGTGCCGGTTGCTACCTTCGTCCACCCCGAGGGGGCCCGGGCGGCCAGCGCCGGCACCTTCATCCTCTACGCCAGCCATGTCGCCGCGATGGCGCCGGCCACCAACCTGGGCGCCGCAACCCCGGTGGCGATCGGCCTCTCGCCGGGGGGCGACGACACCGGGACGCCCGCCGGCAAGCGCGACCCCGACGAAGGCAAACGCGCCGACGCGGCCCCGGCCACGGGTGGCAGTGCGATGTCCCGCAAGGCGGTCAATGACGCCTCGGCCTATCTCCGGAGCCTGGCCGAGCTGCGCGGCCGCGACATCGACTTCGCCGAGCGGGCGGTGCGCGAGGCGGCCAGCCTGTCGGCCAGCGAGGCCCTGGCGGCCGGCGTGATCGACGTGATCGCCGCGGATGTTCCTGCGCTGCTCGAAGCGGTGGATGGCCGCGCGGTACGGCTCGGCGATACCGAGGTCGAACTCGCCACCGTCGGCGCGACGATCCAGTCGGTCGCACCCGGCTGGCAGCTTCGCCTGCTCGGCGCGCTGGCCAACCCGCAGCTGGCGGTGGTGCTGATGATGATCGGCATCTACGGCCTGTTCTTCGAGTTCACCAGCCCCGGCTTCGGCGTGCCCGGCATCGCCGGCGCAGTCTGCCTGCTGCTGGCGCTCTATGCCTTTCACATGCTGCCGGTGAACTGGGTGGGCGTCGCGCTGATCGCCCTCGGCGCCGGCCTGATGCTGGCCGAGGCCTTCGTGCCGAGCTTCGGTGCCTTCGGCGTCGGCGGGGTGCTGGCCTTCATGCTCGGCGGCCTGTTCCTGGTGGACTCGGAGCTGCCGGCCCTGGGCCTGTCGATCCCGTTCCTGGCGGGCATCGCGGTGCTGAGCGCGGCAACCCTGTTCGCCATCGGCAGCCTCGCGGCGCGCAGCCATCGGCGCCCGCTGGCCAGCGGCGACGGCCTGCTGGTCGGCAGCGAAGGCCAGGTCACGACGGCCGGCGCGGACGGCTGCTGGGCCGAGGTGGGCGGCGAGTCGTGGCGCGTCGAGAGCGATGCCGCCCTGCGCGTCGGCGAGCGGGTGCGGGTGCTGGCGGTGCGCGGCCTGACCCTGCAGGTCGGTGCGACGGATCACGAGACTCACTGACAAGGAGCACGACATGCCCATGGACATCACCTTCGGCGTCGCCCCACTGATCATCGCCCTGCTGATCCTGGTCGCCGCCTCACTGAAGATCCTGCGCGAGTACGAGCGCGGCGTGGTCTTCCTGCTCGGCCGCTTCTGGCGGGTCAAGGGGCCGGGGCTGATCATCGTCGTGCCCGGCATCCAGCAGATGGTTCGGGTTGACCTGCGAGTGGTCGCGATGGACGTGCCGTCCCAGGACGTCATCTCCCGCGACAACGTCTCGGTCAAGGTGAACGCGGTGCTCTACTTCCGCGTCGTGGACCCGCAGAAGGCCATCATCCAGGTCGAGCAGTTCATGGTCGCCACCAGCCAGCTGGCCCAGACCACGCTGCGCGCGGTGCTCGGCAAGCACGAGCTCGACGAGATGCTGTCGGAGCGCGAGCGCCTGAACCTGGACGTCCAGAAGATCCTCGACGCCCAGACCGAGAGCTGGGGTATCAAGGTGACGAACGTCGAGATCAAGCACGTGGACCTCAACGAATCGATGGTCCGCGCCATCGCCCGCCAGGCCGAGGCAGAGCGCGAGCGCCGCGCCAAGGTGATCCACGCCGAGGGTGAGAAGCAGGCCGCCCAGGCGCTGATGGAGGCGGCGGAGATGCTCTCGCGCGAGCCGGCCGCAATGCAGCTTCGCTACCTGCAGACCCTCACCCAGGTGGCCGGCGACCGCTCCTCGACCATCGTCTTCCCGGTGCCGGTCCAGATGATGGAGCGCTTCTTCTCCCAGTCGACAAGCGACGGTCCAAGCGCTCCGTGAGGCGCCCGAGGACGACTCGAGAGACGCCAGATGTCATAATCTCGCCTCATTAAAGACCCGGGTGCCCCATGAGACTCGTCCTGTCGCTGCGGGGCGTTCGCGTCCTCCGTCCGCTGGACGCGGAGGAACTGACGCGGGCCTGGCGCACGATGCGGCGCGCCGCCGCGCGAAGCGCTGGGTTCTGGCTGCGCCTGGCGCTGGCACCGGTGGTGATCGTGGCGGGCTATCGGGTCGGCTGGGCACTGGGACAGGCGGCCGTCGGGCTGGCGGTCGGCACCGTCATGGCGGCACTCTACTACCGCAGCCTGGTGGTCGCGACAGCCCTCGCCAACCCCTCGACCCTGGCGGCGATCGAGGCCGACGTCCGCCGCGCTCGCAGCCCGGGCCGACCACGCGCGCCGACGGCAGCGGAGCATCGGCTCCGACCCCGGGGCCGCGTGGTGGCAGCCCTCGGCTGGGTCGTCACCGCGCTGTTGGCCCTTGCGCTCACCGACATCGCGCTGAACCCGGGCTTCGCCCGCGAGTACCAGCGACACCTCACGGAATCCCGCCCGGCCGCGCGACTCGACTGGCACAGGCTCCCGGCCCTGCAGGATGAGACGAGCGTCCGCGCTGCTCTGGCCCCCCTCGAGTTCCGCTGCTGGCCGCTCGATGACGACAGCGGGCTCGGCGACCGGCGCTGCGACGCCGACATCAGCGCCTTCAACGGGATTCCGGCGATGTTCGCGAGCGCCTACTTCCGGACGGGCCGTCTCGTCCGCCTCGCCATCGCCGTCCCCTGGTGGCGCCACGGCACCATGCACGACACCCTCACGTCCGACCTCGGCGCCACACAGTTCGCCGAGTGGCTGCCGCGGCACGGGACCCGGCTGGCGGGTTGGGCGCTGCCGGACGGCTCGCGTCTCCTTGTCAATCGCGAGCGGCACCCGAACCCGCTGATCTGGAGTCAGATCTTCTGGGAGCGGCAGGGGCGCTGAGCGAGGCGCCCCGGCCCGCCGGCGCCTCGGGGCGACGCTCAGCCCCGACGGCGGAAGACGAGATCCCAGACGCCGTGCCCGAGGCGGATGCCGCGCTGCTCGAACTTGGTCAGCGGGCGGAAGTCCGGCCGCGGGGCGTAGCCGTCGGCGGTGTTCTCGAGCAGCGGTTCAGCGCCCAGCACATCGAGCATCTGCACCGCGTAGTCCTCCCAGTCGGTGGCGCAGTGCAGGTAGCCGCCCGGCGCCAGCCGCTCGGCCACCGTCCGCACCAGCGGCGGCTGCACGAGGCGCCGCTTGTGGTGGCGCTTCTTGGGCCAGGGGTCGGGGAAATAGATGTGCACGCCGGCCAGGGAGCCGGGGGCGATCATGTCGCGCAACACATCGACCGCGTCGTGCTGGACGATGCGCAGGTTGCCGATGTCCCGCTCATCGATGAGCTTGCACAGGTTGCCGACGCCCGGCGCATGGACTTCGATGCCGATGAAGTTGTCCTCCGGCCGCGCCTCGGCGATGTCGGCGGTAGCGGCCCCCATGCCGAAGCCGATCTCGAGGATCACCGGCGCCTGCCGACCGAAGGTGGCGGCGGTGTCGAGCAGGGCAGCGCGGTAGGGAATACCGACCCGCGGCATCATCTGCTCGAGATAGCGGACCTGGGCCGGCGACATGCGCCCCTGACGCAGCACGAAGCTGCGGATGGACTGGGACGTGAGGCGCGCGCCGGTGTTGTCCTCGCGGGTGTCACTCATGATGGTCAGGCGAAGCGGGTGGGCCGTCAGCGTCCGATCAGGCCGCCGGTAGGCGAACTGGGGCTGGCCGAGTAGGTCTTCTTCGGCATCCGCCCGGCCAGGAAGGCCTCGCGCCCGGCCTCGACGCCGAGCCGCATCGCGCGGGCCATGCGCACCGGGTCGTCGGCCTTGGCGATGGCGGTGTTCATCAGCACCCCGTCGCAGCCCAGTTCCATCGCGATGGCCGCATCGGAGGCCGTGCCGACGCCGGCGTCGACCAGCACCGGCACCTTCGACTGATCGATGATCAGTTGCAGGTTCCACGGATTCAGGATGCCCATGCCCGAGCCGATCAGGCTCGCGAGCGGCATCACCGCAACGCAGCCGATGTCTTCGAGCATGCGGCACTGGATCGGGTCGTCGGCGCAATAGACCATGACCTGGAAGCCATCCTTCACCAGGGTTTCGGCGGCCTTCAGCGTCTCCGGCATGTTGGGGAAGAGCGTGTGGGCGTCGCCCAGCACCTCGAGCTTGACCAGTCCATGGCCGTCGAGCAGCTCGCGCGCCAGGCGCAGGGTCCGCACCGCCTCGTCGGCGCTGAAGCAGCCGGCCGTATTGGGCAGGATCGTGAAGCGGTCGGGCGGCAGCACATCGAGCAGGTTCGGCTCGTCGGCGTTCTGGCCGATGTTGGTGCGGCGGATGGCCACGGTGATGATCTCCGAGCCGCTGGCGTCGATGGCCTCCCGCGTCTGGGCGAAGTCCCGGTATTTCCCGGTTCCGACAAGCAGGCGAGAGCCATAGGCCTTGCCCGCGATCACCAGCGAATCGTTCATTCTGTGTTCCGTCAGGGTGGGTTCAGCCGCCGCCGACGGCGACGACGATCTCGAGCCGGTCCCCCTCCGCCAACCACGTCTCGGCATGCCGGCTGCGGGGCACGATCTCGCCATTGCGCTCAACCGCCAGACGCTTGCCCACGAGTCCCCGCGCCTCGAGCAGCGCGGCGATCGACAGGGTGTCCGGGAGGGACTCGGGCTGGCCGTTGAGGACGACGTGAATCATTGCAACCGGAAGGGGAATGGGCTTCGAACGGTGGCAGATTCTAGCATGCGGCGCTTGCGGCCTCCGGGCCGCTCGTGCCAGCATCGGTCGTCGCCACGACCGCAGGGGGGCTGTGGCGGCAGACAAGCATAACGAGGAGACATCAATGCCGAAACTGCGCCTTCTGGGTGCGGCGCTCGGAGCGCTTTGCTGCGCCCCCTTGCATGCCGCGGACTATTCCAACGCGATCTTCTTTGGCGATAGCCTGACCGATGCCGGCAGCTACGCCCCGGCCCTGCCGCCCGGCACCGGCCGCTTCACCACCAACCCCGGCCCGGTGTGGTCCGAGGTGTTCGGCCAGCGCCTGGGGATTGTCGTAACGCCGGGCAACCAGGGCGGCACCAACTACGCCGAAGGGGGTGCCCGGGTCAGCCAGTTGCCTGGCGTGCCCGACACCCCCCCCACCAACAACGCGACGCCGGTGACGACGCAGGTTGCCAATTACCTGGCAAGCACCGGCGGGCAAGCCGATCCGAACGCCCTCTACTCGGTCTGGGCAGGCGCCAACGACATCTTCACGATCGCGCCGACCGCCGCGACCGACCCGGCCGCGGCTCAGGCCTACCTGCAGACCACGACGGCCCAGCTGGCCACCGAGGTCGCCCGCCTCGCGGCGACCGGCGCCCGCCGCATCATCGTCTGGAATCTGCCGGACATCGGCGCGACGCCCTTTGGCCAGTCCCAGGGGGCGGCCGGCGCGGCTGGCCTGACGCAGCTGTCCACGGGCTACAACCAGTTACTCGGCGTCGGTCTCGCTGCCACGGGCGTGCCGGTGGTGATGCTCGATAGCTTCGGCTTGCTCAACGAGATCGTCGCCGACCCGGCCCGCTATGGCTTTGCCAACGCCAGCCTGCCGGCCTGCGGCGCGACGCCGTCGCTCTTGTGCACCGAGGCCAGCTTCGTCGCGGCGGGTGCCGATCAGAGCTTCGTCTTTGCCGACGGCGTCCACCCGACCACCGCCGGCCACGCCGTGCTCGCCAGCTACGCCGCCAGCGTGCTCGCGGCGCCGGCCCAGATCTCACAACTCGCCGAACTGCCGGTGCGCACCCAGGCCGCACTCTCGCAGCGCCTGTGGCAGACCGCGGAGATCGCGCTGAGCACCCGCGGCGACGCGGCCAACGGGACCTGGGCGAGCGTCGAGGGCGGCCGCACCGAGCTCGGCGAAGACGACGGCACGCCCTGGGGCCTCGCGATCGGCGTCGATCGGCGCATCGGCGAGGACCTCATCGCCGGCGCGGCCCTCTCTTTTGACCGCAGCGAGCCCGACTGGGACGACGGCGGCAGCTTCGATGCCGAGGAAGTCGCGCTGTCGGGCTATGTCGGCTATCGCCATGGCGCCATGTCGATCACCGGCCACATGACCCTCGCCAGCACCGACTACGAAACCGACCGCCGCGTCACCCTCGGCACGGCGAGCCGCCGCCTCAAGGGCGAACCGGACGGCAACCGCGCGGCCCTGGGCATTCGCGCAGCCTACGCAATGAGCGCCGGCGCCGTGCACCACGGCCCGCTGGCCAGCGTGCTTCTGCAGGAGGTGTCGGTGCAGAGCTTCGCCGAGACCGCCAGTGACGGTTCGACCTCAAGCACCCTCACCTTCGGCAAGCAGCGTCGACGCGCGACCCTGCTGTCGGTCGGCTGGCAGGCCTTCCTGCGTGCCGGCGCCTGGACGCCGTACGCCAGCGTGGTCTTGAGCCACGACGCGGAAGCAGACGGGCGGCAGGTCAAGATGGCAACGTCCGTATCGCCCAGCTTCGTCCAGTTCGAGGCGGCACCTGCCGCAGACAGCTATGCCACGGCCCACCTCGGTGTCGTCGGCCAGCTCGGCGACAACCTTCAGTTGGGTCTCGACCTGACCTCGGTGGTCGGCAACGACGACCTCTCCGACACCCGCCTGGCTGCCTCGCTGCGGATGCCCTTCTGAGCCATCGCGGGGCGCCGTTGCCGGCCACGTTGCGAAGGCCGACACCGCCCCGCTACAATGCGCGCGCTCCGTCCCCGGTGTGGGGCGTGGGCACCGATGCGGGTGTCGTATAATGGTATTACCTCAGCTTCCCAAGCGTGCGACGCGAGTCGCATAGGTGCCTGGCCTACTCGGTACGCTGAATCCGAGAGCCACAGGTCAGGGGTCGTGAAACGCGGCCCATGATTGAACCGGCTTCGTCTGG
>JAGRGD010000158.1 GCA_020445665.1 Rhodocyclaceae bacterium | reverse complement strand
CCGTAGGACGCGCCGGCATAGCTCTGGTCGAGCAGCGCCTGCGGGCCGTAATTGTCGCGCAGATACACCATCTTCTCGGCGATCTGGCTCAGCACCTCGTCCCAGGAGGCGCGCCGGAACTTGCCCTCGCCGCGCTCGCCGACCCGGATCATCGGATAGAGCAGACGCTCCGGCGAGTAGAGCCGCAGCCGGTACGAGCGGCCGCGCAGGCAGGCCCGGACCTGCGGCTTCTCCTCGGTGTCGGTGCCCCAGGCATCGCCCTGGTAGCTGCCGTTGTCGGTTGACAGGCGGACGATGACGTCACCCTTCTTGTGCGCCACCAGCATGTGCCGCGAGCCGCAATTGTGCGCGCAGCTCGTGACCACGGTCTCCAGCTCGTCGTCGGTCGGATAGGGCTGGAAAGGGAACGCTCGGGCTTCCTGCGGCAGCGCGGCCTGCACCAGGCCCCCGGCGACACCGGCCACGGCGCTCGACTGCAGGAACCGCCGCCGGTCGAGATTGAAGTGGCTGGTGCGGTCGATCTGTCCCGTCATGTTCTGGGCCGCTTTCATTTCGTGGTGAGGCGATAGCGCGGATCGGATTCGGTCGGCCGGTCGAGCGCCCATTCCGGCGTCTCCTCGGGCATGTCCGGCCAGGCGTGCCGCGGGTAGGGGTAGGAGATCCGGAACCAGCTTCGGCCGCCGTGGCAACCGTAGCATGCATCCGAGCTTTCCTGCGCCAGGCTTTCGATGTTCTCCGCGTGGAGATAGGTGACCTGGTGGCGGTTGGTCCGGAAGAGCTCCCCATGACAGGTCAGGCAACCGTTCTCGGTCGGCTCGAACTCGAAATCGGCGCGGATCTCGTGCCACGGCCCGGGCAGGCCCATGATCTCCGCCGGGAAGCTGCCATGGCAGCGCAGGCAGGTGTCGGACGGGTTCACCATCTTGCGCAGGGTGAAGGCCGGCAGGTCGGATTGCGGGCCGGCGACGGCGAGCTGGGTGAGGCCCGGCTTGATCGGCGTCTGGGCCGCCTCCTCGCGCGGATCGAGGCCCTGGTGGCAGAAGCTGCAGCTCAGGTCCATCACGGCCGTGGCGAACGGCGTCGTCAGGTGCCGCTGATGAAAGGTCTGCTGCTCGCCCTCGTAAGTGTCGAGCGTCTGGTACCAGGCCAGCGCCTCGTCGGCACCGACCCCGGCCGGCGTCACCGCGCGGACGTCGCGCTCCAGGATCTCCTGGTGGCAGACGAGGCATTCCGCGTTGCTCGCGTTCTGCGCCGCCGGCGCGAAGTGCAGCGGATCCCAACGCGCCTGCAGATAGGTGGCATCGGCCGCCCGTGCCTCCACAGCGGCGACGGCCGCGGCCGCCGCTTCGGCGACCGCTTGCGTCTCGCGCTCGAGCTCGAGCTTGCGGAAAGCTTCCTCTGCGGCCCGGACCGCGATGTCGCGGGTCGCCCGATCGGCGGCGTCCTGGCCGATCTGCGCCGCGCTCGCCACGGCATCGAGCGCCTGGGCCGCCGCCTGCTGGGCCTGCTCGGCGGCAGTCCGCGCCTCGCTCAGGGCCGGCTGCACAGCCTCTATGGCCACCTCTGCGGCTTCCTGACGCGCTGCCCGCTCGGCCTCGGCAACCTCCCAGTGACCGATCATCCGAACCATGAACAGGACGAAAGCCATCACGAATAGTGCGCTGCCGCCAAAGACGAGCCATGCCGCGCCACGGTTCATGAACAACTCCCCTTGCTTCGATGCATCTCGGCCAGCGGGCCGGACGGCAACGTCACGACAGCGAAATAGAAACAAGGGCATCCGGCGGGCGATGGCCGGCCCGCCGGATGACCCCTCCTGGTTAGTTGGACTTCATGCCGTCCATGCCCGACATGCCGCCCATGCCGGACATGCCACCCATGCCGGACATGCCACCCATGCCCGACATGCCGCTCATGCCGGTCGGCGAGCCGGCATAGGTCCACTGGGTGCAGGTCCACCCTCCGGGCCCGAAGCCACCCATGCCCGACATGCCACCCATGCCGGACATGCCGCCCATGCCCGACATGCCGCCCATGCCCGACATGCCACCCATGCCCGACATGCCACCCAT
>JAGRGD010000157.1 GCA_020445665.1 Rhodocyclaceae bacterium | reverse complement strand
CTTCACGTCCGCTTCCGCGGCCTCCCGCGTGGTCGTGATCAAGATCGAGCCGGCCAACGAGGCGGTCTGCATGCACGAGGTCGAGGAACTGCGCAAGGGCGTCGAGATGGCCCATGCCGCCGGCACCGCCGCCGCCCTGGCCGACGAGGCCGCCGAGGACTGCAAGGCCGGCAAGTACGCCATGGCCGAGGAAACCCTGAACGACGGCCACCGTGCGCTCAACCGCCACAAGATGCGCGGCAAGTAGGCCGTCCGGCCCTCAGGCCATTGGGCCAATAGGCCCTCAGGCCGATTTCGCCTAGGGCGCCGGTCGCGGGGACATCCCCGCGGTCCGGCCGGCCCGAAGCCGGTGCCGCCAGGCGCCGGTTTTTTTGTGGCCGGAACGCGTGCCCGCCCATCTGGCGAGGCGGCGCAGGGGCACCAAAGGACGCATGAGGGTGAACCTGCCGGCCACCCTATTTGCCGCCCTGCTTCTTCTTCTGGGACTCTAGTTCGATGTTGATCCAGTTCGGGATCAGGTCCTCCTCGGGCACCTCCAGGAACCCGAACAGGGTCATCAGGTCGCGCCAGTCCCAGCAGCCGATGCGGGCCTCGAAGCCGCTGTCCTGGAAATAGAAGAACACGGCCAGGGGCCAGAGCGGATGACCCCTGACCGCCGCCCCCTCGGGGAGCGGCTGCCAGCGGAAGTGGCTCCACCGCGGCCAGGCGTTGCCTTCCTGTTCGATAAAGGACAGGTACAGGCGGGCGCGTTTTCCAGGGGGGGCATCGGTGAGATCCCGCTCGATCGCGAGATCGTGGCGAATCCGGATCGAGCCGGCGGAGACCGGTCCCTTCGGCAACTGGTCCCAGTCGCGCCAAGTCCTTTCGACCATGGCATAGGCACTACCGATATAAATTCGTTTTTCTATGATCAGCTCGATTTTAATGGGATAGGTGAGCCTCTTCACGAATTCACCGGGTGTTTCCCGCTCCTGTTGTATGGGACATGGAAGGTCTGCCGGCCGGGCCGGACCGCCTGACAACGACAGGCATAACGCGACACCCGACAGCCAGATGGGAGCCAGGCTGACAGCACGGAAGATGCGCAGTTGTAACCGTCGATTGCCATAATCCATTCTTGCTTTCATCGTGCCTTCTCCTTGTCAAACATCCGATTGACAACGAGGCGGGCAATCGTTTTCGCCTGTTCCTCCATCGGCTGCCGGCCATAGTGGAACCGGTCGACGCCGCCGGACCGCTGATAGGCCGCGTGGTTGAGGACGTACCACTTGGCCAGCCGCGCCGCCTTGGCATCGGCGGGCATGTTGCCGGCCAGGAAATCGTCGGCCATCTTCTGCTGGCGGATGTGGGCGACTTCCTCGATCACGGTCGAGATGGCGTTGGCCATGGGGCCCCGGTGCGCGCCGGCGTGATCGGGCAAGGGATTCTTTTTTTCCAGATCGGCGAAGCGGTCGGTGATCTGGACCGTGCGGTTGTACTTGATCCGCACGCCGCGTTCCCCGTCGGTGACGAGGCTCGAGGTGACCCGGGCCAAAACGCCCTTGGGCAGGCTTGACGCGGGCACGAACTCAACGCGCACCGGCCCCAGGTGCTGGGCCACCGCCGCCGTGGCGGCCACGTCGCGCAGGATCTGGCGTTTCGGGGCATCGGCAAGGGACGACCACTGCCCGTTCAGCTTCGGCAATTCCAGATCCCGCAGGCGACCGCCAACGGCGGCACTGATCCGTTTCGCGCTGTCATGCAGCTCGGCAACCAGG
>JAGRGD010000017.1 GCA_020445665.1 Rhodocyclaceae bacterium | reverse complement strand
TGCAGCGCGGTGCGCTGGCCGGCGATCCGGCGACCCACGACAACTTCCGGGTCAAGCGCTACGTCGCGAAATACACCATCAATCCGGCGCTGACCCACGGCATCGCCCACGAGGTGGGCTCGATCGAAGTCGGCAAGCTGGCCGACCTGGTGCTGTGGAAGCCGGCCTTCTTCGGCGTCAAGCCGAGCCTGATCGTCAAGGGCGGGATGATCGCCGCCGCGGCGATGGGCGACCCCAACGCGTCGATCCCGACGCCCCAGCCGGTCCACTACCGGCCCATGTTCGGATCCTTCGGCGGGGCGCTCGAGACGGCGCTGACCTTCGTCTCGAAGGCGTCGCTGGAGGGTGGCCGGCTGGACCACCTGAAGCTCGCGCGGCCGCTGTCGGCCGTGACCGGCGTGCGCGCGGTGACCAAGGCGGACATGGTGCACAACGACTGGCAGCCGACCCTGGAGGTGGACCCGGAGACCTACCAGGTCCGCGCCGACGGCGAGTTGCTGGTCTGCGAGCCGGCCGCCGAGCTGCCGATGGCGCAGCGCTATTTCCTGTTCTGAGGAGGACGCATGCTGGCGATCGAGGAACTTCACGTCGGCCCGGAGGCGCCGACCGATCACCTGGAGCTGAGCTTCGACTACCGCACCCGCAGCCGGCTGCGGGCCACCACCGTGGGCGGCATCGAGGTGGGGTTGTTCCTGCCGCGCGGTACGATCCTGCGCGGCGGGCAGAAGCTGCGCGCCACCGACGGCACCATCGTCGGCGTGCGTGCCGCGATCGAGACCCTGACCGAGGCGCGCTGTGCCGATCCGCTGCTGCTGGCCCGGGCGGCCTATCACCTGGGCAACCGCCATGTGGCGGTCGAGATCGGCGAGGGCGCACTGCGCATCGGCGCCGACCATGTGCTGGGCGGCATGCTGATGGGGCTGGGGCTCGAGCTGGTGCCAGTCGATGCGCCCTTCGAGCCGGAATCGGGCGCCTACGCCCACGGCCACCAGCACCCGGGGGAGGGGGCCAGCGGCGCCCGCATCCACGAATACCGGATGCGCGCATGAATCGCCCGGACCAGCCGGGACTCGCGCTCGTCCGTCTACTCCAGCTGGCCAGCCCGGCCCTGCCGGTCGGCGCCTACACCTACTCCCAGGGCCTCGAATGGGCCGTCGAGTCGGCGGCCGTCACGACCGAAGCCGCAGCCGGCGACTGGATCGGCGACCAGCTCGAGTGGAACCTCGCCGGCTTCGAGGCGCCCCTGGTGGTCGCCGCGATGGCGGCCTGGTCCGGCGGCGAGCACGCGTGCCTGGCGCGCATCAATGCGGATTTTCTCGCCAGCCGGGAGACCGCCGAGCTGCGCGCCGAGACGGTGCAGATGGGCTACTCGCTGCGTCGGCTGCTGGTCGATCTGCCGGCATTCGCCGTGCTCCCCGGCGCGGTCGAGGCGCTCGAGGCCAGCGAAGAGCTCGCCTTCCCGGTGGCCTGGGCGTCGGCGGCGTCGGCCTGGTCCGTGCCGCCGGGCGATGCCCTCACGGCCTACCTCTGGGCCTGGCTGGAGAACCAGGTGATGGCGGCGGTCAAGTGCGTGCCCCTCGGGCAGTCGGCAGGGCAGCGGCTGCTGAGCCGCCTTGGCGAGCGGATTCCCGGACTGGTGGCCGAGGCCCTGGTGTTGCCCGAGCCGGCCTGGTGCAACTTTGCGCCGGGGCTCGCGATCGCGAGCAGCCGGCATGAAACCCAATACACCCGTTTGTTCCGGTCGTGACCGGCGAGGAGAGAGGAAGATGAGCAGCAAGCAAGCCCTGCGCGTGGGCATCGGCGGACCGGTCGGCTCCGGCAAGACCGCCCTGACCCTGGCCCTGTGTCGCGCCCTGCGCCAGCGCTACAACATCGCGGTCGTGACCAACGACATCTACACCGCGGAGGACGCCCAGTTCCTGGTCCGCAACGAGGCCCTCGAGCCGGAGCGGATCATCGGCGTCGAGACCGGCGGCTGCCCCCACACCGCGATCCGCGAGGATGCCTCGATCAACCTCGAGGCGGTGGACCGGCTCAACCGGCGCTTCGCGGGGCTGGACATCATCTTCGTCGAGTCCGGCGGCGACAACCTGGCGGCGACCTTCTCGCCGGAACTGTCGGACCTGACGATCTATGTCATCGACGTCTCGGCGGGCGACAAGATCCCGCGCAAGGGCGGACCGGGCATCTGCAAGTCCGATCTGCTGGTGATCAACAAGATCGACCTGGCACCGCTGGTCGGTGCCAGCCTCGAAGTGATGGACACCGACGCCCGGCGCATGCGCGGCGAGCGCCCCTTCATCTTCAGTAACCAGAAGACGGGCCAGGGTCTGTCCGAGATCATCGGTTTCATCGAACAGCAGGGATTGCTCGGCGCCAGCCCGCTGCAGGCGGTTAGTGCCTGACCGGCACAGCCGGCCAGCCGGCAGGGCGCTGACCGGTCCGGCACCTCGGTGCCGGGCGCGGGCGGGCCTTGCGGGCGTGGCATGGAACTTGTTTCATACGAATCGAAGCGTTTTTCATAACCTGCCCGCACCCTTCATGCTCAGGAGACACTCATGACCCGCCGCCATCGCGCCCTTGGCCTCGCCCTGCTCGCTGCCTCCGGGGCAGCCCTGGCCCATCCCGGCCATGCCGATGTCAGTTTTGCCAGCGGCTTCGCCCACCCGGTGGGTGGTCTCGATCACCTGCTCACGATGCTCGCGGTGGGCCTCTACGCGGCCCAGCAGGGTGGCAAGGCCCGCTGGACCCTGCCACTGACCTTTGTCCTCGCGATGATCGGTGGCGCCTTGCTGGGGCCGCTCGGCGTGGCGCTGCCAATGGTCGAGGGCGGCGTCGCCGCCTCGGTCGCGGTGCTCGGCGTGCTGCTGGCCATCGTCGTGCGCCCACCGCTGTCGATCGCAGCGCCACTCGTCGGTGGCTTTGCCCTGTTCCATGGTCATGCCCATGTCGCCGAGATGGGTCATCAGGTGCTCATGGCCTATGTGGCGGGCTTTGCCGCTGCGGCGGCCGCGCTGCACCTGGCCGGTTTTGCCCTGGCGCGCTGGATCCCGGTCGGTGCCGCAGGTCTGAGGATCAAGCGGCTGCTCGGGGGTGCCCTGGCCGGTACCGGGCTGGTGCTGCTCGGCAGCTGACCTTCTCCGCCTGATCGCTGCGCGGGCCGGCCCGTTTGCCGTTGACGGTCGGGTCAGCATCCGGCGCGCCTCAGGAACAATTTCTCGATGGTATTCAGAACCCGTTGGAACGCCACGCCGGACTGCTAGTCTGTAGCGGTAGCAGCGCGGAGAACTGGATGCCCAATCGACTCACCAATGAATCGTCGCCCTACCTGAAGCAGCACGCCGCCAACCCTGTGGACTGGTGGCCCTGGTGCGAGGAAGCCCTCGCCCTGGCACGCAGCGAGGATCGGCCGATCCTGCTGTCCATCGGCTATTCGGCCTGCCACTGGTGCCATGTGATGGCCCACGAATCGTTCGACGACCCGGAGACGGCCGAGGCCATGAACCGGGATTTCGTGAACATCAAGGTGGACCGGGAGGAGCACCCGGACCTGGACCACGTCTTCCAGCTCGCCCACCAGATGCTGGCCGGTCGCGCCGGTGGCTGGCCGCTGACCGTCTTCCTGGCACCCGATGGCACCCCTTTCTTCTCCGGCACCTATTTTCCGGATGCGCCGAGGCACGGGCTGCCCGCGTTCCGGGACGTGCTCGCCCGGGTTGCCGAGGCGTGGCGCGACCAGCGCGGGGCCCTGGACCGCCAGGCTGCCGAGCTGCGTGAGGCGATCGCGCGCCACATGGCGCCGGCACCGACCCAGGCGCCCACGGCGCGGGTGCCGCAGCAGTTGCGGAGAGCCCTGCTGGAGGCCCACGACGAGCGCTATGGCGGATTCGGCAGCGCGCCCAAGTTCCCCCATGCGGCGGATCTGGACTTCCTGCTCCGGCGAGGCATGTCCCACCGGGACGATTTCGCCCGCAACGCAGCCCTGCAGACCCTTGAGGCCATGGGGCGGGGCGGGATCTTCGACCAGCTCGGCGGCGGGTTCTTTCGCTACAGCACGGACGAGCGCTGGGAGATCCCCCACTTCGAGAAGATGCTCTACGACAACGGGGCGCTGCTGCGCCTCTACGCGGATGCGTGGCTGGTCGACCCCCGGCCGCTCTTTGCCGACGTGATCGAGCGGACTGCGCGCTGGGCGATCCGCGAGATGCAGTCGCCCGAGGGGGGATTCCACGCGTCCCTCGACGCCGACAGCGACGGCGGGGAGGGCGCCTTCTACGTCTGGGATGTGGACCTGCTGCGGGCGGCCCTGCCGGCCGACCAGGCGGCGCTGCTGGATGCCCACTACGGCCTCGAGGCGCTACCCAATTTCGAGCAGCGGGCGTGGCATCTGCAGGTCGAGACGCCGGTGGACGAGATCGCCCGGTCGATCGGTCTGGGGCTCGGCGAAGCGCGGGCGCGGGCCGATGCGGCACGTCAGCGCCTGTTCGAGGTCCGCGCGACCCGCCCCAGTCCCGGCCGCGACGACAAGGTCCTGGTGGCGTGGAACGGTCTGATGATCGGGGGTCTTGCGCGGGCCGGCCAGGTGCTGAAACGACCGGACTGGATCGAGTCCGCCCGGCGCGCGGTCGACTTCATGCGCGACAACCTGTGGCAGGAAGGGCGCCTGAGCGCCTGCTGGGCCGATGGTGTCGCGCGGCTGGATGGCTCGCTGGACGACCACGCCTTCCTGCTGGACGGGCTCCTCGCGCTGCTGGAGGCCGCCTATCGGCCGGAGGACGCGAGCTTTGCCGTGGCGTTGGCCGATGCGCTGCTGGCGGGCTTCGAGGATGGGGAGCACGGCGGCTTCATGATGACGCGGCACGATCACGCGGTGGTCCTGGTCCGTCCGCGGGAGGGGCGCGACACGTCGATGGCCAGCGGCAACTCGGTCGCGGCGAGGGCGCTGTTGCGGCTGGGCCACCTCACCGGAGAGACCCGCTATCTGCGCGCCGGCGAGCGCGCCGTCAGTGCCTGGATGGGCGCTGCCGAGAAGGATCCCACAGGCTTCTCGAGCCTGCAGGTGGCGGCGGCCGAGATGCTGTGGCCACCCGTCACCGGCGTGGTATGCGGTGCCGAGGCGTCGCTCAATGGCTGGCGCGAGGCGGTGGCGGGCTGCTATCTGCCCCACGGCGTGGTGGTGTGCGTGGCTGACGAACAGGACGCGCCAGCGTGGCTGCGCAAGGGCGGAGAAAGTCGTGTCAACGGATGGGTGTGCTGGGGCGTTGAATGCCTGCCACCGGCAAACCGGGCGGAAGATTTCATACGGATACTTTCCGAGATGGTCAACGCCCCGGGTATCAGTTAGTATGGCGCCGGTTTTAGCCACCTGTTTGTGAGAGGAAATCAACAATGAAAGTTTTTGTCGCAGCTGCTGTCGCCGCCGGCCTGCTGAGCGCCGCCCCCGCCTTCGCCGACGAGGCCCTGGCCAAGTCGAAGAACTGCCTGGCCTGTCACTCGGTCGACAAGAAGCTGGTTGGCCCCGCCTACAAGGACGTGGCTGCCAAGTACAAGGGTGACGCTGGCGCCGCTGCCATGCTCGCCGAGAAGATCCAGAAGGGCGGCTCCGGCACCTGGGGCCAGATCCCGATGCCCCCCAACCCGCAAGTCAACGCCGACGAGGCCAAGAAGCTCGCCGCCTGGATTCTCGGCCTGTAATACGGGTCAGCCAGAACGAGCAGGGGCCAGCCTACGGGCTGGCCCTTTTTACGTCCAGGGCGCTCAGTTGAGCAGCCGCGCCGGCATGTGGTGAAACGCCTCCTCGGCGGCCTCGGCCGGCACCGGGTGGCTGAAGTAGAAGCCCTGCATCGTGTCGCAGCCGAGGGCCCGCAGGTGGCCGATCTGTCCCTCGGTCTCGACCCCCTCGGCGACCACCTCGAGGTTGAAGCCACGCGCGATGCCGGTGATGGCGTTGATGATCGGGTTGCCCTCGCCGTTGAGCTCCCGCACGAAGCTCCTGTCGATCTTCAGACCGCTGACCGGGAACCGCTGCAGATAGACCAGGGCCGAGAAGCCGGTGCCGAAATCATCGATCGCGATGCCGACCCCGAGCTGGCGCAGGCGGCCGATCTTGTCGGCGCAACTGCTGGTGTCATGCATCATCACGCTCTCGGTGATCTCCAGGTCGAGCGCCCCCCGGGGGAGCCGGTGCGCCGCGATCGCATCGCTGACGGTGGCAACGATGTCGCCGTGCTCGAAATCCCGCGGAGACAGGTTCACCGCCATGCGCAGGTCCGCGTGGCCATGGGCACGCCAGCGGGCCAGCTGGCCGCAGGCCTGGTCGATGACCCAGTGGCTGATGCCGCTGATCAGGCCGATTTCCTCGGCGACCGAGATGAAGGCTGTCGGATTCAGAAGACCGTGGTCCGGGTGTTGCCAGCGCAGCAGCGCCTCCGTGCCCAGGACCTGGCGGCGGCCGACGCTGACCTGGGGCTGGAAGGCGAGCACCAGTTGATCGCGCTCCAGGGCCAGGCGGAGGTCATTCTCGAGGGAAACCCGCTGCCGGTAGTTGGCATTGTGTGCCGGGTCGAAGAAGCAATGGCCGTTCTTGCCGCTCCGCTTGACCTGGTACATGGCGATATCGGCGTGCTGGATCAGCACATCGGCGATCTCCCCGTCCTTTGGATAGAGGGCGATGCCGATGCTGACCGTGACCCGGAACTCCCCGTGCTTGAGGCGGAACGGGGCGTTGAGGGTCTGCAGTATCTTCCCGGCGATGCGCTCAGCGTCCTCCGGGTGCGCGAGATCGGGTAGTAGCGCGAGGAACTCGTCGCCGCCGACGCGGGCCAGCGTGTCGCCCTTGCGCAGGCTCTGCCGCAAGCGGCTCGCGACCCCCCGCAGCAGCTGATCCCCTTCGGCGTGGCCGTAAGTGTCGTTGACCAGCTTGAAGCGGTCCAGGTCGATGAACAGGACCGCGAGCGTGCCTTTGCGACGCTGGGCCTGGACCAGCGCAAGTTCGAGGCGGTCGTGGAACAGCAGGCGGTTAGGCAGGCGCGTGAGCTGGTCGTGGTAGGCCTGGTAGACAATGATCTCCTCGGCCCGCTTGCGGTCCGAGATGTCCCTTGCCACGCCATAGGTGCCGACGAAGCGGGCCGCTTTGCCGGCCGCGGCGCGGGAGACCATTGGCTCCGTGCTGAGGGCGAAGGTCAGCGTCTGCGGCGTCCCGCCGTTGGCCGCCGGGTTGCGGTCGACGCGGAACTCCAGGCTCTGGGCTTCGCGTGGCGGCCGCTCCGGATTGCAGAACAGCGCCGACAGGCGCGGCCGATCGTCGGCGCAGGCAATGCTGGCCAGGGTCCGCCCGGTGAGATCGGACCGTGTGTAGCCGATCAGGTTTCTTGCCCGGGGGTTCGCATAGGTGAACTCGCCGGCCGCATTGAGGGTGAAGATGAGGTCCGGCGAGCTTTCCACCAGGTAGCGATGGAGCCGCTCCGAATCCTTCAGGCGCTGGGTGATCTGGCGGTTGAGGCGCACCAGTTGCGCCTTCTGCAAGGCATTGTCCACGGCCCGCTGCAGCTGAGCGAGATGACAGGGCTTGCGCAGGAAATCCTCGGCGCCCCGGCGCAGCGCCCCGATCGCGGCCTCGATGCCTTCCTCGCCACTGAGCAGGATCACCGGGTCCTTGCGGTCGTGGCGGGCGCACCAGTCGAGGACGGACAGGCCGGTGCCGTCAGGCAGGTGGTAGTCGAGCAGGACCAGATCGTATTGACGCGCTTCCAGCTGCGCGATGGCTTCCGACACCGAGGCTGCGACATCAAAGTGGCGCGACGGGTGGGCCAGCAGGCGCGGAATCGACCGGCGCAAGGGGGCATCGTCGTCGACGACGAGGATATGGCTGACCCGGCTGGTTTGCGCTTCGGCACGGCCTGCCAGTTCGGCAAGCAGAGACGGCTCGCCGTCTGTACCCATCGTTCGTCACGCGCTTTGTCGTTTTATGGCGACAATCATGCATCAAGCGTGCACAGGAATAAAGATCTGCATGCCGGTGCCGGCCCTGGGCTGGCTGCGACAGACGAGCGCACAGTCGTGCTCTCGCAGCAGATCCCGCACGATGGTCAGGCCGATGCCGTCGTGCCCCTCGCCCTTGTCACTGTCCCCGTCGGCGAACAGGTTGGCGAGGCGCCCGTCGGGCAGCCCCTGGCCATTGTCGATGACGCGGATCTCGACGCAGAGCCGGCCGTCCACCGACACCGGGCCGCTCGACGCCAGCGTGACGCGACCACGCTCGCCGACCGCCTCGGCCGCATTGCGCAGGAGGTTCAGGAGCACCTGCCGCAGGATCGAGCGGGGAATGCGCGCCGCCGGCAACTGGGCCGCGAGGCGCAGGTCGAGCTGGGTTCCGCGACTGGCGAAGAGCGTATCGGTGGTGAGCGTGGCGAGATCGCGCAGGACATCGTTGGCGAGGCAGTGGCGCGGTTCGTTGTCGGTTGTCGGCGCGCCACTCATCCGGCGCAGCATCTGCCCGATCCGGTCGATCTCGCTCCCCAGAATGGCCAGGTCGTCGCCCGTTTCGCCCTCGGCGCCATGGCGCTCACGCAGCAGGTCGAGGTAACTGCGGATGAGGCTCAGCGGGTTGCTGGCCTCGTGCCGGATGCGCCGCGCCCGGGATTCGTACTGCCCCCGGGTCGCTTCTTCCCGGGCCTCCCGTTCCGCCTGCCGGCGACGGGCCCGAAGCAACTCCCCGAGGGAGGCGGTCAGCAGATTGCTGCGCTGGCCGCCGATGCCGTCGACGCTGACCGGCGCCTCGCCGACGAAGAGCGCGACGCCCTTGCGGCCGTCCACCTGCCACGGCCAGGCCACGAAGCCGCTGCCGCCGAGCCAGCGATCGATCTGCCAGTCGAGGGTGCTGCGTCCCGGGCCGCCGGGCGCCCCGGCGAAGCGCACCGGGTCGCTGCGGCGCAGGGCCAGGGTAAGGGTCGAGGAGGGATGGTTCGCCGACAGGGGCAGGCCGGCCAGAGCGCCCGGCTCGATGCTGCCGTTGAGCACAGGGAGGAATTTCTCACCGTGGGCCTCGAGAATGAGCCTCGGCCCGTCGGTTCCGGTGAGCAGGACGCTGCCGGCATCGAGGCGGTCGCGAAGCGTGCCCTCATCAACGTCGATGAAGGCGCCGTGCATCAGGCCGCGGGCGGCGGCATGGACCCACGGCAGGGAACTGGCCGTCTGGCCTCCCCCCGTGCCCCTCGCCTGGTGACTGGCCAGCAGCGGAATCGTCGATTCGCCGCCAGGCCGGACCTTGCTGCGCATCGCGTCTTCAGCCAGGTAGGTGACATCCTCGCGCAAATCAAGGAGGGTTCGAGATGGCAGTCCGGCCACGCGAGACAGCGCCGCCAGGGCCCGCTCCGGCTCGGCCTCGGCCAGCGTGCAGGCGACCCACAAGAGGCGGGCCAGGGCATGCGCGTCGGCGATGCAGTCCTCGTTCTCGACGTGGAGCCGGACCGCGTCCAGTACCGTCGGGCCAGGCGCCGCGCGGGCCGCCAGTGCCGCGCTGCGGTCCGCTCGCCGAATCACGTTGCTGTCCTCCAGCCCGTTCGGATCGGCCAACTCGAAGAGGCCGGCCAGATCGTGCCAGAGACCGGCCAGGTAGGCCTGCTGGGGGGCGGGGTAGCCGGTTTCGCTCGCCAGCTGCAGCGACAGCTCGGCGACCAGTAGCGCATGGCTGCATCGATGTTCGAGCGCCGGGCCGTCACTGGCCTCGAGGGAGGCGTGCAGCGCCCAGCTGCGCAGCAGGTCGGCACCCAGGCGGATCAGCCGGCCCTCGATCAGATCGGCCAGTTCGCGCTCCCCCAGCGGTGCGTCGAGGGGAAGGCTGGACAGGACCGACCAGGCGAGCAGGGGATCCCGCGCCATCGTCGTGGCGATCTCGCTCCAGGCCACCTGCTGCTCGCAGAGCTGGCGAAGCAAGGCCCTGCAGCTGCCGAGGCGCAGTCGCGGGCGAACAGGGAAGACGGCCTGGCCGGAGCTGGGAATCATCAGACGCACGAAGGACAAATCGGCACGATTGTGCCCATTTATCGAATTTCGTGACGTGATGAAGGTTGCAATCCCCGCTGAGGTGCGGCCCGTCGACACGCTGCGGCGTGTCGACGGTCACAGCCGGGCGGCGATGTTCAGGACAGGTCGAGCCGGTCGGCGAAGGCCAGGCCGGCCAGCATGGCGTCGTTGACGTCGGCGAAATCGAGCTGCAGTTCGCCCACATGCTTCTCCAGTGCCGCCGGATCGAAGGATTCGGTGCTGCGTGCCAGACGCAGGAAGGGCGAATAGACGCCGTCGTCGCTCATCAGCGACTCGCTGACCGGGTTGGGCAGGTGCATCTCTTCGAGGACGGCCTGCATGCCGGTACCGAGCAAGACATCGAGCAGGGAGAAGGCGCCGGTAATGAAGAGGTTGTCGAGTTCGCCCTTGTCGAAGAACTTCGAGCCGATCTGTTCCATGAAGCGGCCGCGCGCGATGGCGGTCTGCATCAGGGCGGCTGCCGACGGGTCGCGGCTGGCCGAGACCAGCAGCAGGGACAGCCACTTGTTGAGCTTCTCGTAGCCGAGGATCGTGACCGCGTGACGGAAGGACTGGATCTCGCACATCAGGCCGAAGCCGGCCGAGTTGATGTACTTGAGCAGCTTGTAGGAGAGCGCCACGTCCTGCTTCAGAACCGCCTCGATCTCCGGGATATCCGCGTTCTTGCGCACCAGGTTGAGGAGGCGGACGATCTGGGCGTGGGACGGTGCCAGTTGCTGGGTGGTGGGCGCGCCCCGCAGGAAAAACCATCCCGAGGCGCCGTCGTAGCCGTTGCCGATCGCGGCGTCGAACGCGCGGGCGTCTGCCAGGCCCCAGGCCAGAGACAGGCCATTGGCGGCGTCCAGGGCAGCGTGGCGGCGCGCATCGGCCATGACGAAGCGCCAGTCTTCGCGGGCGTCCTCGCCGTTGCCCGGGGTGCACCAGGCCAGGCACATGCTCGTCCCCGCGTTGCGCAGCTGCTCGATCAGTTGCTGGGTCATCGGATGGGCCAGCGTCTGGGCCGGGATCTCGACCATCACGTTGGGTGGGAATTCCCACTCCAGCAGGTCGGGGGTCGGCACCAGGCGGCCGAGGGACAGGAACACCGGGTAGCGGTCAGGCCAGTTCTCGGCCGAGCGCTCAAGCGCCTCGATGGCCGGCCCGATGGCCGGCGCATGGACGATCAGCCGGTTGGCGGTGATCGCCAGGCTCTTGTTGAGGACCGGTTCGCGCGTGAAGCGCACGGGGCTGGCAGAGGTCATTGCGTTCTCAGGGGGCAGGGTCGGATGCGTAGGTGAAGGCGTCCGCGAAGAACTGGTCGTCGGGCAGGCCGCAACTGGCGAAATCCCGTCGCGCTGCGTCGATCATGGCGGGGGCTCCGCACGCATAGACCTGGTGGCCGGACAGATCAGGGTGGTCGTCCATCACCGCCTGGTGGACCAGGCCGGTGCGTTCGCCCCAGGCCTCGTCCGAGAGCACCGGCACGTAGCGGAAACCGGGCATCTCCGACTCCCAGTTGCGGGCGAGTTGATCCATGTACAGGCCGGCCTTGTTTCGCGAACCCCAGTAGAGGGTCATCGGCCGCTCGATGCCGACCTTGAGGGCATATTCGACCAGCCCCTTGATGGGTGCGAAGCCGGTGCCGCCGGCGAGCAGAATGATCGGCCGATCCGGCGCCTCGCGCAGATAGAAGCTGCCCAGCGGCCCCTCGAAGCGGAGGATCTCCTTCTCCTTCATGGTCTCGAAGACATGGCGGGTGAATGTCCCGTCCGGCACCCGGCGGATATGCAGCTCCAGGTGGGTCGCGTCCTGCGGCGCGTTGGCGATGGAGAAGCTGCGGCGGCGGTTGCCGGCCAGCAGGAAGTCGATGTACTGACCCGCACGGAACCGGAACTGCTCGGTGGCGGGCAGCTTGACCTCGATCAGCATCACGTCGTCGGCCAATTTCTCCATCCGCTGGACGCGGCACGGCAGCTTCTTGACCGGAAAGTCGTCGGCCGAGACGACCTGGTGGCACTCGATCGTGACGTCGCTCCTCGCCGTCGCGCAGCAGAACAGGGCCATCCCGGCGGCACGCTCGTCCTCGCTGAGCGCCGTGATCGAGGCCCGTCCATGATCGACCTCCCCGGCCAGGACCCGACCCTTGCAGGAGCCGCAGGCGCCGTCGCGGCAACCGTATGGCAGGGTCAGGCCCGCGTCGAGCGCGCCGGCAAGGATGGTGGTGTCGTCGGCCAGCTCGAAGTGCTGGCCGCCCGGCTGGATCAGTACTGAATGCGGCATTGCGGAATCCGGCGTGTGATAATTGGAGGATGAATCGGATACTCGTTGTCGGCAGCGGGGATGTCGCCCGCCGGGCCATACCGTGGCTGGCGAAACGCGCCCGGGTCTTCGCTCTGATCCGCTCTGCGGAGCAGGCAGACGCAATTCGGGAGCTCGGTGCCATCCCCATCGTCGGAGATCTCGACCAGCCGCGCAGCCTGCAACGGCTGGCCGGCATCGCCGACCGGGTGCTGCACTGTGCGCCGCCGCCGGCCAGTGGCCCGGACGACCCCCGCAGCCGCCACCTTGTCGCCGCCCTGAGGCGGCGCAGTGTAGCACGGGCGTTGGTCTACATCGGCACCTCGGGCGTGTACGGCGACTGTGGCGGTGTGTGGGTCTCCGAGAGCCGGCCGTGCCGGCCTGCCAGTGCACGGGCCCGCCGCCGTGTCGCCGCCGAGCAGACCCTGCGCGGGCTCACCCGCTCGGGCTGCCGCGTCTCGATCCTGCGCGCGCCGGGGATCTACGCCGCCGAGCGCCTGTCGCTGGCGCGGCTGGAGCGGGGTGATCCGGTGCTGCAGCGGGAAGACGACGTCTTTACCAACCACATTCACGCCGACGACCTGGCCTGGCTGTGTTGCCTGGCGCTCTATCGGGGCCGCCCGGGTCGCGCCTACAACGCCAGCGACGACAGCGACCTGCGGATGGGCGACTACTTCGACCTGATGGCCGACACCTTCGGCCGGCCCCGGCCACCGCGGCTCGCGCGGGCCGAGGCGCAGGCCGCGCTGTCGCCGATGACGTGGTCGTTCATGTCCGAGTCCCGGCGTCTCGACAACCGCCGCATCAAGCGCGAGTTGCGTGCCCGCCTGCGCTATCCGGACGTCGCGGCGGGCCTGGCCGACGCCCGCCGCGCCCGACCCGACCTGTTGCAAGAGAGGATTGCCCATGCTGGTGCTTAAGGCCCTGCACATCAGTTTCGTCGTTGCCTGGTTCGCCGGGCTGTTCTACCTGCCGCGGATCTACGTGAACCTGGCGATGGTGCCCCAGGGCTCGGACGCGGAGCGCGACCGCCTGCTGCTGATGGCGCGCAAGCTGTTCCGCTTCATGACGCCGCTGGGCGTGCTGGCGGTGGCGCTCGGCTTGTGGCTGTGGTTCGGCTACGGCTTCGGTGGCGGCTGGCTGCACGCCAAGACCCTGCTCGTCGCGATCCTGGTGGGCTACCACGTCTATTGCGGCCGCCTGCTGCGGCAGTTCGAGGCGGGCGCGAACCGGCGCGAGCACGTCTGGTTCCGCTTCTTCAACGAGATGCCGGTGCTGCTGATGTTCGCGGTGATCTTCCTCGTCGTACTGAAACCGTTCTAGGAGGCGGGCGTGGCAGATCGCTTTTTTTCGCCTTGCCCGCGGGGGCTCGAAGCCATGCTGGCCGACGAGCTGGCGGGGCTCGGCGCCAGCGGGGTCAGCGCCGGCCAGGGCGGCGTGGCCTGGGCCGGCGACTGGCTCCTGGCCCAGCGCGCCAACCTCGAGAGCCGCATCGCGACGCGGGTGCTGTGGCAGGTGGCCGAGGGTCGCTACCGGAGCGAGGAGGACATCTATCGCCTCGCCTACGGCGTGACCTGGGCCAAGTGGTTTACGTCGGACGAGACCCTGCGCGTGAACGTCACGGCCCAGAAATCACCGCTCAAGAGCCTCGAGTTCACGACGCTGCGGATCAAGGACGCGATCTGCGATCACTTCCGCACGGTCACCGGCCATCGGCCCGACATCGACACGAAGCAGCCGGACGTGCGCGTCCATGCTTTCCTCACCCGCGACGGGGTATCGCTCTATCTCGACACCAGCGGTGAGCCGCTCTACAAGCGGGGCTTCAAGCGCGCCCGGGTCGAGGCGCCCCTCAAGGAAAACCTCGCCGCCGGCATTCTCGGCCTGTCGGGCTGGCGACCCGGCGAGGCTCTCGCCGACCCGATGTGCGGCAGCGGCACCTTCCTCCTCGAGGCCGCCCAGATCGCCCTCGACGTGGCCCCGGGGCTCGGCCGGCGCTTCGCCTTCGAGCGCCTGCGCAATTTCGACCGGGGCGAGTGGGGCCGCGTGGTGCGCGAGGTTCAGGCCCGCCGCAGGCCAGCCACGAAGCTGCCCCTGTTCGGTGCCGACATCGCCGAGGACCAGCTCGTCCGTACGCGCCAGAACCTCGACGCCGCCGGCTTCGGCGACTGCGTCACCCTGACCCGCAGCGACGTCCTCGACCTCGCCGCGCCGGCCGAGTCCGGCGTGATGGTCACCAACCCGCCCTACGGCGTGCGCCTGGGCGAGGCCGAAGCCCTCGCCGAGTTCTACCCCAAGCTCGCCGACGCCCTCAAGCGCCACTGGGCCGGCTGGCGCTGCTACATCCTCTCCGGCGACATGAATCTGCCCAAGGCGATGCGCCTCAAGGCCAGCAAGCGAACGCCGCTCTTCAACGGCGCGCTGGATTGCCGGCTGTTCGAGTATGTGATGGTGTCCGGCGGGATGCGGGACAAGCCGAAGGTCGAGAACTGAGCAGCGGTGAGGCAGGCTCTACGGGCAACGGCGTCGATCAGGGCATGTGCAATCGAGGCCCCGCGCTTTTTCCCGGTATTCACCCATTGATTCGTCCGGATGGCGTAGCGAGCGGCCCGAGCTCGTGCCGAGAAGCGCAGCCGTACTTGCGGTACGGCGAGCATCACAGGCGCGAGATCGGGCCGCGCAGTAGCCAGACGGACGGATTCAGACGATGTCGAGGTGCTGGATGCCGGAGAGCAGGTCCGCCTCGCCCTTCTTGCTGTTCAGCTTGATCTGGAGGCGCAGGTCGTTCACCGAGTCGGCGTTGCGCAGGGCGTCCTCGTAGCTGATCTGGTCCGACTCGTAGAGGTCGAACAGGGCCTGGTCGAAGGTCTGCATGCCCAGCTCGCGGGAGCGGCGCATCACGTCCTTCACTTCCGGGATGTCCCCCTTGAAGATCAGGTCGGCGATCAGCGGCGAGTTGAGCAGCACCTCGACCGCCGGCACGCGCCCCTTGCGCCCCACCTTGGGCAGCAGGCGCTGGGACACCATCGAGCGCAGGTTCAGGGAGAGGTCCATCAGCAACTGCGGGCGCCGGTCCTCGGGGAAGAAGTTGATGATCCGGTCGATGGCCTGGTTGGCGCTGTTGGCGTGCAGGGTTGCGAGGCACAGGTGGCCGGTCTCGGCGAAGGCGATGGCGTAGTCCATCGTCTCCCGGTCGCGGATCTCACCCATCAGGATCACGTCCGGCGCCTGGCGCAGGGTGTTCTTGAGAGCCACTTCCCAGCCATCGGTATCGATGCCGATCTCCCGCTGGGTGACGATACAGTTCTTGTGGGCGTGGACGAATTCGACCGGGTCCTCGACCGTGATGATGTGGCCGTAGCTGTGCTCATTGCGGAAGTCGACCATCGCCGCCAGCGAGGTGCTCTTGCCGGTGCCGGTGCCGCCGACGAAGATCACCAGTCCGCGTTTCGACATCGCCACATCCCGCAGCACGGTCGGCATGCCCAGTTCGTCGAGGGTCGGGATCTTCTGGGGGATCGTCCGCAGCACCAGGCCGACGCGGCCCTGCTGCATGAAGGCGTTGGAGCGGAAGCGGCCGATGCCGGCCGGCGCGATTGCGAAGTTGCACTCCTTGGTGGCTTCGAACTCGGCGGCCTGCTTGTCGTTCATGATGGCCCGCGCCAGTTCGGACGTGTGCTGCGGGCTGAGGATCTGGTTCGACTGGGGCACGATCTTGCCGTCGATCTTGACGGCCGGCGGGAAGCCCGAGGTGATGAAAAGGTCCGAGCCCTTCTTCTGCATCATCAGGCGCAGCAGGTCGTGCATGAATTTGAGGGCCTGGTCGCGTTCCATGGCGTGCTCCGGTTGGCTCTGGCGATCCGCGCATTATCGGCGATGCGCGGCCTGGGTGACAGGCCGCCCCACGTGCGTGGGCGACCCGCCGGCGCCGCGCTCAGGCGGCGAAGTTGTCCTTGTTCTGGGCGCGGGTCTTGGCTTCGGCCGGCGACACCACGTTGCGGCGGACCAGATCGGCCAGGCACTGGTCGAGGGTCTGCATGCCGACATTCTGGCCGGTCTGGATCGCCGAATACATCTGCGCGATCTTGTTCTCCCGGATCAGGTTCCGGATCGCCGGGGTGCCGATCATGATCTCGTGGGCGGCGACCCGGCCGCTGCCGTCCTTGGTCTTGAGCAGGGTCTGGGAGATCACCGCGCGCAGCGACTCGGACAGCATCGACCGCACCATGTCCTTCTCGGCAGCCGGGAACACGTCCACGATCCGGTCGATGGTCTTGGCGGCCGACGAGGTGTGCAGGGTGCCGAACACCAGGTGGCCGGTCTCTGCGGCGGTCAGGGCCAGGCGGATGGTCTCCAGGTCGCGCATCTCGCCGACCAGGATCACGTCCGGATCCTCACGCAGGGCCGAGCGCAGGGCGTTGCTGAACGACAGGGTGTGGGG
>JAGRGD010000156.1 GCA_020445665.1 Rhodocyclaceae bacterium | reverse complement strand
CCGAGCAGGCCGTGGTGGCCATCAAGGCCCGAGGTGCTGCCGAGAGGGCGGCGGCGGCTGAGGTGGTGGCGGCGGTGCGAATGGAGCAGCAGGCGCTGATCCAGCGCGCGGAAGCCGAGCAAGCGACTGCTGCTGCAGCATTGCAGGCCGCGAAAGTACGCAAGGCCGCCGCTCTCGAGGCCGGCGTGATGGGGCCACAGCGAGCGGCTGTGCTCCGCGACGAGGTGGCGGCGCAACAGGCGCTTGCCGCTGCCACCACCCAATCCGCGAATGTTCGCGCAGCGGCTGCTCGAGCGGTGGGCGCGGCCGAGGCCAACGCGGCCGAAGTGGCGCGGGCCGCGAACGGCCTGCTGGCGGATGCCGTAGATGCTCGTACCGCCGCCGGGCACGCGGCAGGCAACGTGCGCGCCCAAGCCGATCGCGAGGTGGCCACCTCTGCCGCCGCCCGCGCGGCGGCGAATGACCGACTCACCGCGTCGGAGGCCCGCCTGGCCGCCGCCACCCGGGTAACCACGCAGGCGATGGCGCTGGCCCGCAAGACCGGTGCATGGATGCTTGGTTTGCTCGGCGGTTGGCCCGGCGTGATTGCCACCAGCGTCACGGCGCTGGGCTTGTGGGCACTGGCGAACGATGACGCTGCCGCCAGCGTCCGTGACCATACGGCGGAGATCGATGACCAGCTGACCAAACTGGACGATCTCAACGCCGCCCGCCTGGGTGGCCTCGCCGCGCAGCTCGAGCAGGACATCATCGATCGCCAGGCGCGCATCGAGGAGCTGCGCCGGCAATCCTTCGAGGCCGCCACGTCTCGGGCCAGCGGTCTGTTCGGTGCTCGTGACCAGGCCAAGATCGCCCAGCGCGATCGGGAACGTGCGATCGCGATCGCGGATCTTGATCGTGCGACCGCCGGACTCGTCGATCGGCAAAACCAACTGGCGGACGTGCGTGCCCGCCTGGCGGGCCAGAACGACGCCGACACGGGTGCGCCGCCGACGCCGACGGGCCCAGACGCCAAGACCCTCAGCGCCGCCGGCGAATACCTCGCCAAGCTGCGTGAGCAGACCGCCGAGGCGGGCCTCAACCGCGACGAGCTGATCCGTCTGCAGGCCGCCCGGGTGGCCGACACCGTCGCCGGTACCGAACAGGCCGCCGCGATCCGCGCCGCTGCCGAGGCCCTGATCCAGCAGACCGCCGCCGCGGCCGCGCTGCGCGCCGAGAAGGAACGCGGCGACGCTGAACTCGCGGCCATGACCCAGGCCGAAATGGATGCCGAAAAGGCCGGCATCGATGCCCGGAAGGAGCGCGCCGAGTCCCACCAGAAGGCCATCGACGCGATCCGTCAGGAACAACTGCACTTCGCCAGCGCCGCCGACCGCATGCGCGCCGAGGCCCGCCAGTGGCGCGACGAGCAGATGGGCAACCTCGACATGACCAAGGCCGGCTATGAGGACTTCGCGCTACAGATCGAGGACATCTACACCCGTCGCCTGGCCGAGGCGCAGGATCAGGCGCTGCGCGACTCGACCGACTGGCGCGACGGCGCCAAGCGCGCGCTGCGCGACTACGAGGAGGTGGCGACCGACGTAGCCGCTGGCGTCGAGGACGCGATGAGCAACGGGCTGCGCGGCATGGAAGATGCGTTGACCCAGTTCGTGACGACCGGAAAGTTGTCATTCTCCGACTTGGCGAACTCGATCCTCGCGGATCTGGCTCGCATCGCTATTCGTCAGTCGATCACCGGACCGCTGGCGTCGGCGCTGGGCGGCCTGTTCGGTGGGGGTGCCAGTTCGGTTGCGGGAGGCTTCGGGGCGGCCTTGTCGACCGGCACAGCCAGCGTGGCGTCGATGGGTGTGATGCAGGGCACCATTGGCGCATCGGTACGTCACGCCGGGAGTGGTCCGCACGAGCCGGGTCAGGCGATGCGCATCTTGCCCGCAGCGACCTTTGCCCACGTGGCGCGGTATCACACCGGCATCGGACCGCGGGAAGAGGCGGCAGTCATCCGCCGGGACGAGTCGGTGCTGACCCCGGGGCAAATGCAGGTACTGGCCCCACTCGCGGCGGTCAGCGAGGCAGTGCGGGGCGCAATGCCGTCGCCGGGCGGCACTCCCGTCACCGTCAATGTATTGCCCCCGCCGGGACACACCGGGCGCGTCGAGCGCTCGCGGGGGCCAGACGGCGGTGAACTGCTGACCGTGATCGTCGAGCAGGTGCGTGGCGCCATGATCGACGACGTGCAGACCGGACGGGGCCTGGGAGGAGCTATGCAGGATCGCTACGGACTCCACCCGGTGAACGGCTTCTGATATGGCGACCTGGCCAGCTTTTCTGGGCGAACCCAGTACCACGAGTTACGCCGTGGCCGCGCAGGATGCCCTGGAGACCACCGAGCTCCAGGACGGGCCGCCCCTGGTGCGCCGGGTGCGCAGCGCGCCTGAGACGATGTGGTCCCTGTCGTTCGACTGGGATCAGGATCAGTGGGCAGTGTTCGATTATTTTTTCCAGATCACCCTGGGGGCTGGCGCGGCCTGGTTCGACGGGTTGTCGCTACTGGGGCCGGCGGGGCTGGCCAGCTACGAGGCACAGATCCGCGGGGTGCCCTCGCATCGCTACTCGGACGCATTTCCGGCGCGCATGACTCTGACTGTGGCCACGCGCGCACGGCCCACGATCAGTCAGTCGACCTTTGAGGCGTTGACCGGTGGCTAGCGAGACGGAAGCTCTTCGCGAGGCGCTGGCCAGTGCTCCTGCCGATCGCATCCACGTAGCGACGATCGAGCTGCGCCATGCGACCTTCGACCAGCCGGTACGTGTGGTGCAGGACGATCAGGACTGGGCGTTGCCGCTCGAAGCTACGGCCCCGCTGAACCCTGGCGAGACCGTGACCTTCGTGGCGCTGTCGTTCGCCCTCGAGTTGCCGGACATCAACCGCGACGCGCCGGGCTCGGTGAAGCTGCGCCTCGACAACGTATCGCGCACCATCGGCGAGGCCCTGAGCGGCGCGCGCACCTCGCAGTATCCGGTCGGGGCGACCCTGCGCTATTACGTGCTCGATCTCAGTGCCGATCCGCCCGGCCCGGTCAGCAGCGGCCCGGACATGGCACCTCGAAATTTCGAGGTCGGCGATGTGACGATCAGCGATCGCACCGCCATCGGCACCTGCTACGCGCCGGATTTCGCGTCGATCCTGGTCTCGGCGGACAAGTACACCCGCGCGCGCTTCCCGGGGCTGGTGTCGTGATCGCCTGGTGGGTGCCCTATCTCGGCGAGGTGGTGACCCGGCATGAGCATTGTTGGTACTGGTTTGCGCGGATCCAGTCCGAGGTGTTCGGCCTCGCCGATCTGCCGTCGTTCTCGCACATGGCAAGTGACGATAGCGCGGCGGTCAGCCTGCTGTTCCTACACCACTCCGAGCGCCGCCGCTGGCGTCGCCTGGGTGCCGACGAACGGCCCATCGATGGCGATGCGGTGTACGTGCAGCACGGCGACGAGCCGCTACACATCGGGGTCTGGGCCGCCGCAGCCAATGGTGTGGTGCATGCGCCGCCCGGAGAGCTTGGTGTGGTGTTGTCGACGCTGTACGATCTGCGCCTGTCTGGTATCCAGCACCTCATCTTCTATCGTCGGCGGGTGGGTCATCAGTGATCACCCTGATCCCGAATCCTCTGGCGATCGAGGACTGCCGCGCCGCTGAGGCACTGCCCGGCGAGACGATCGCTGATTTCCTCGATCGGCAGGAGGTGATCGACGTGCGCCGAGGTTACGACGGCGCCTGGCGCATGGTTCTGCCGGTGATCGTGCGGCGCGGCTACGGCGCCGACGATTGCCTGCTCCAGTCTGAGTGGGACACCACCCGCTGCGCGGATCTCGATACCCTGATCGTGCAGGCCTTCCCGTTGGGTGGTGGCGGTGGTGGTGGTGGCGGTGGTGGTGGTGGCGGCAAGAACGTACTCGCGACCGTCGCCACCATTGCTGTGATGGTGTACGCGCCGCAATTGGCGACGACGTTGGGCTCATCGATGGGCCTCGCCGCAGCGTCCTGGGGAGTCACTGCCCTGCGCATCGGCATCAGTCTGGCCGGGTCGCTGTTGGTGAACGCACTGCTGCCCGCCGCCGCCACGCCCCAAGTGCCGACACCGGCGGCGATCCCCAACGTCGATCCTGTGTACAACCTCCAAGCGCAAGGCAACGTCGCCCGCCTCGGTGGCGTGATACCGCTGCAATACGGCCGCCTGCCGGTGTGGCCGGACCTGGCCGCACAGCCGTGGTCCGAACTGGTCGGCGAAGACCAGTACCTCAATCAACTGCACTGCCTCGGCGTGGGCACCTACGAGGTGCATGGCATCTATATCGAGGACACCCCCATCACCTCGTTCGACGAGGTGCAAACTCAGATCGTACCGCCCGGTGGCACGCTGACCCTGTTCCCCGGCGACGTGCAGACCAGCGGCGAGGCCACCGGCCAAACGCTCGACGCGTCGTGGACCGGCCCGTTCACAGCTAATACCGCCGGCACGACCTGCTATCAGATCGCCGTCGATCTTTGGTATGCGCGCGGTCTGGGTCGCTGGCAGGATGATGGTAGCCTCGCCGCCCTGAACCTTAGCTACCAGGTGCAGGCGCAGGAGGTGGACGCCACTACCGGCGCGGCAATCGGCGCTTGGGTGACGCTGGAGACGCGCACCATCACAGCTGCGCGGCAGACGCCGTATGGCGAGAGCCGTATATATGCTGTGTCATTCGGCTCCGGTCGTTGTCAGGTCCGGGTGCTGCGCACCGATACTCCGCAGACCGACGCTCGATCGCTGCACCAGGTGCAGTGGGTTGGCCTGCGGGCCTATATCCGCAGCGCGGTCAGCTACGGCGACGTGACCCTGCTCGCCGTGCGGATGCGCAGGACAAATAATCTCAGCACCCGCAGCGAGCGACGGGTCAAGGTCGACTGCACGCGGCAGATCCGCACTTGGTCCACCGCTGGCGGCTGGTCGTCGCTCGCCGCGACCAGCAACCCGGCCTGGGTGATCGCCGACCTGTTCACTCGACGTCGTGACTACACCGACACCGCCTTCCTGACTCAGCTGGAGTCGCTCGCAGCCCTATGGGCGGGGCGTGGCGATAGCTGCGCCGTGCGCTGGTCGAGCCAGATCAGCCTCTGGGAGGCGGCACGTCGCATCGCCCGCACCGGCCGCGCCGCCGTGCACTGGGAGGCCGGCTGTCTGTCGATCTTCCGCCACCAGCCCAGCGCGCCGGTGGCGCGATTCACGCCGCGATCGATCCTGCGCGGTTCGGTCGAGCGACAAGTGCGCCTACCCCGCTCGGAGAGCCCGGACAGCCTCGCCGTCACCTACTACGATCGGACCACCGAGGCACCCGAGGTGATGGACGTGGCCCTGGACGGTGGCAGCACAGATAACCCCGCCGAGTGGTCCGCGATGGAGATCACCGACCGCAATCAGGCCTGGCGCGAGGGCCGCTACGAGCGCGCGATGGCGGTGTACGGCGTCGAGACCGTGACTCTGCGCACCTACGCGCGCGGGGTGCTGCCGGCCAGGGGGGCCGTGGTGGCCGTCAGCTACCCGCTGCTCGATTACGGCCAGTCGGCCGAGTTGGTCGCAGTCTCCGGCGACACCCTGAGTGTCGACCGCGACCTCAACTGGACCGGCAGCGCCTGGCAGATCAGCCTCACCCGGCCCAACGGCGACTACGACGGCCCATATGCGGTCACTCGGGGCAGCACCGTCCGCGACCTGGTACTGAGCGGCGGCGCGCTCAGTTGGTCCCCCGAGGTCGGGCAGCGCGCCAAGCGCACTGATCTGACCTTCGGCGATGCCTCGCAGCCGTGGGAGGTCGAGGGGGTGGTGATCGCTAAATCCATGCGCGGCCGTGAGGAGGTCGATCTGACCCTGTTGGTCGAGCGCGCCGAGGTGCACGCCGCGGACAGCGGCACCGTGCCGGACTACACGCCGCTGAGCGCACTGCCCCGGCTCACCGCACCGACCGTGCGCCAGCTCAGTGTCACCGTCACTGCCGCGCCCACGGCCACGGCGCTCACGATTGGCTGGCAGGCGCACGCCGACGCGCTGCGCTACATCGCCCAGGTCTCGCCGGACGGCGTATCCTGGGCATCCACTGAGACCCACGTGCCGAGCACCCGCATCAGCGTGCCGCACGGGCGCATTTATCTCCGGGTCGCCGCCGCAGGTCTGGTCGGGCGCGGGCCGTGGACGACGTGGCAATACGCCGACGAGCGCAGCGCCCCGGCCGCCGTGACCGGCTTCGGGGTCGCGATTGCCGGCGGCACCGCGCACCTAACCTGGGCACCTGTGTCTGACCCGTTCGTCGCTTATCTGCAGTTGCGCCATGCCACCCCGATCAGCGGTGCCACCTGGGCACGGTCGACGGTGCTGATCGCGCAGATCCCCGCGGATGCGACCTCCGTGACCGCGCTCAGTCTGCGTGGCAGCTACTTGCTCGCCTCGGTAGACGTACGCGGCGTGGTCGGCGCCGCCGTGCGGGTCAGCAACACGATCACGGACGTGGCGGCCATCAACGCCGTGGAAACCCTCACCGAGGCCCCGGACTGGGCCGGCACGCACAGCGGCACCGTGGTGATCGACGGGGGCCTGGAGCTGTCTGCTGCCGGCGACGTATTTGACCGCGCGGACTGGTTCGAGGTGGGCGACTGGTTCCTCGGCGCCGCCGGGCTGGTCACTGACGCCACATACCAGTACGCCACCGCCGTCGACCTCGGCGCGGTCCACCCCTGCCGGGTCACCGTCCAGCTCGACGCCTACGGCATCACCCAGACCACGGGCATATTTGACCGCGCGGACTGGTTCGAGGTGGACGACTTCTTCGGCGTGGACGATTCGCAGTGGTCCGCCGGCATCGAGGTGCGGACCACGGTCGACGACCCCGCAGGCTCGCCTACCTGGACCGAGTGGGCGGGGCTGCGCATCGGCGATATCGCGCTGCGCGGCATCGAGGCCCGGCTGCGTATGCGATCGCTGGCGTTCGGCGTCACTCCTTACGTCGTCAGTGCCGGCCTCACGGTGGACATGCCGGACCGGCTAATCGCCGACAATGATGTGGTGGCCACGTCCAGCGGTCTGCTGGTGGGATTCGACCCACCCTATCACTCACTCAAGGGCGTCGGGATTGCCGCCCAAGGCCTCGCCACCGGCGAGTATTACGAGCTGATCGACAAGGACGAGACCGGCTTCGGTATCGTTTTCCGCGCCGCCAGCGGCGCCGCTATTACCCGCACATTCGACTATGTAGCCGTGGGCTACGGGAGTGTTACATCATGAGCCAAGCAACCGCATGGGGAGTGCCAAGTAGCGCTCCCGCCACCCCCACCGAAATGGCAGGGCGCATGAATTCCTCGCTGGACGCCCTGCTCAGCGGCCACAGTGGCACTGCGCGACCGCCGTATGCCGTCGCCGGCACAGTCTGGGTGGACACATCCTCCGGCACGTGGGTCCTGAACCTGTACGATGGGTCAACGGATATCCCGTTGATGGATATCAACCCCACTACCCACACGACAGCCGCAGTGTCCCAGGCCGGTGTGATCTCTGCCTACGCCGGGGACGTGATCCCGGCCAGGCACCTGGTGTGCGACGGGTCGCTGGTGAGCCGGACCGCGTATGCGCGGCTGTTCGCGGCGATCCAGACCCGGTACGGCGCTGGAGATGGGTCCACCACGTTCGGTCTGCCGGACGGGCGAGGTCGAGTGCTGGTGTCGCTCGACGCAGGGGCGGGCGTGCTGGCCGCAGGGTGGGCCAACACGCTGGGCGGCGCTGGGGGTTCTGAGACGCACACCCTGGTGGAGGGCGAGCTCGCACCGCATTATCACGACAAGATACAGGACACTGGAGCGAGCAGCGCTACTGTCTACGCCTATGACGGCACGTATGGGGCGGGGGGGCTCGGGGGCAGATTGGGCCGCGTGGACTTCTCGGGCAATGAAGGTCAGTTGCGCACCAGCACTGCCGGCGGCGGATCCCCGCACAACAACGTCCAGCCGTCGCTGGCGATCCAATGGATAATTAGCTACTGATCTGATCGTTGCGCCCTGCGGAATTATGTTCCGCATCGCGTAATCCGTAGCCACGCCGTTTATCTCGGTTTCCGGTCGCTAGTTTTCGCGCGCCGCATCAGGCGAGCGCGTTATTGACGCCGGGCAGGGTGATACCGGCTGCGGCGGCGGTCGCGGCGATCGCGTTGTGTTTGATGAAATCGCGTCGGGACAAACTCATGGCTGTCCAGAAAACTTCGGCGCTGGGGCCGAAAGCGCGGCCTCGCCTTTCGCGTCCTTACCGATCCCCCCATCGTAACCTCGGGCAGGAAAAGCGAATGGT
>JAGRGD010000155.1 GCA_020445665.1 Rhodocyclaceae bacterium | reverse complement strand
TTGCCTGGGGGCCACCCAGGCAAGGAGGCGCGCCTTGTCCTCGAACCCAGCAGACCACAGCGCGACCGCCATACAAATGTCCACAGACCCTAGTGCCGATCCCGCTGCCCGCCGTCGCTCGCGGGGCCACCGTGGGCGTCCGCCATTGCGGACAGGGCGCGCACGACCCGCTCTTCGACGCTGCCACTGGCCGCGACACCACGGGCGTCACCGCGCCCCGACGGCAGGCCGGTGAGCAGCTCGATGGCCTCGTCCACGTGATCCACTGCGTACAGATGGAAGCGCCCCTCGCGCACCGCGGCCAGCACGCGCTCATCGAGCATCAGGTGACGCACGTTGGCACCGGGAATCAGCACGCCCTGCCCGACTTCCAGACCCCGCGCGACACACAGATCGAAGAAGCCCTCGATCTTCTCGTTCACGCCGCCAATGGCCTGTACCGCGCCCATCTGGTTGATGGCGCCGGTGACCGCGAGGCACTGACGGATCGGCACCTGACCGATTGCCGACAGCAGCGCACACAGCTCCGCCAGCGACGCGGAATCCCCCTCCACGGGCTGATAGGACTGTTCGAAGGCCAGGCTGGCCGACAGGGACAGCTTGCGCCGGCGCCCGTAGCGTGATGCCAGGAACGCGGCCAGGATCATCACCCCCTTGGTGTGGATCGCCCCCCCCAGATCGGTCTCGCGCTCGATGTCGACCATGTCGCCGTCGCCGGCCCAGGCCGCCGCGCTGACGCGGGCGGCGTGGCCAAAGCTCTCCCCGGCGCCGTCCACGACCACCAGGGCATTGACCTGACCGCAGGCTTCGCCCGAGGTCGGCAACACGAGGGTGCCGTCGAGCATCGCCTCGCGCAGCTTGCGGGCGTAGCGGTCGCCCCGCGCCTGACGCAGCGCGAGGGCCTGCCGGACGTGCGCCAGACCCACCACCGACGCGCCGCCGTCGGCCGCCACCAGGTCGGCCTCCCGCATCAGGTCGGCCAGGGGCCGGGTGTGCAGGGACAGGTGCGAAGCATCCTCGGCGCGCCGCGCAGCCTGTTCGATCAGGAGACCGACCGCCGGCGCATCGAAGGGCTTCAGGCCGCACTGCCGGGCGAGCGTACCGACCAGCCGCGCAAAGGCGGCCTCGCCGTCCCGATCGCGTGCCAGTTCATCCTCGAAGTCGGCGGCGATCTTGAACAGGTCCTCGAAGTCCGGATCGTGGCTGCCTAGCAGGTAGTAAGCCTCCCGGTCCCCGATCATGACGACCTTGAGGCGGCTCGGCACCGGCTCGGGCTCCAGCGTCACCGTGCCGCTCCAGTCCTGGGCTTCGGCGGGCGGCTCGATGCGCAGCTCCCGGCTGCGCAGGGCCCGCTTGAGCCCCTCCCAGGCGTAGGGCTGACCCAGCAAGCGATTGGCGTCCAGCACCAGGTAGCCACCCTGGGCCCGGTGCAGCGCGCCGGCGCGAATCAGTCCGGCGCCGGTCACCATCTGGCCCATCCGCAGGGTGTGCTCGATGCGCCCGATCAGGTTGCCGAAGCCGGGGTTGTCCTCCTCGATGAGCGGCGCCCCCTGGCGGTCTCCGTTATCCACCAGGACATTGACCTGATAGCGCCCTTCGCGCCCGTCCTCCTCATCGTCGGCGACGTCTTCATCGTCGTCCACCCAGGTCCCCCGCGTCGCCAGCACGTCCTGCTCGACCGCGTCGAGAAACGCAAGCACCGCCACATGTCCGGCGAACTGGCCCCGCGGTCCGGCAAGCAGCTCCCGCAGGGCTGGCCTGAGGGCGTCGCAGACGGCCTTGTCGAGCGCCTCGATCATCGTCCGTCGGCTCGCCGGGAACGACTGCACGAGATCCTCCAGGGCCTCGGTCCATTGCTTGACCGCGGCCTCGAGGCGCGACCGCTCTGCCTCCGGGAGGTTCTGGTAGGCCTCCGCCGGCATCGGTTCGTCGTCCTGCTGCGGCGCGATCACGAGGCCGTCCTGGGTGCGCATCAGGCCCAGACCGTCCCGTCGGGCGTCGTCTGCCAGCCCTTTGAGCACCGCTTCCTCCCGCAGCCGGTTGGCCTCCCGCAGGCGATTGACCCGGTCCAGGTGCGCCTCCGATGCCAGGGCCGCCGACACGGTCGGACCCAGCGCGCGGACAAAGGCCTGCATGGCCGCCCGAAGCCGGCCGCCGATGCCGGCCGGTAGACTCAGCAGGCGCGGCTCGCGCGGCTCGTCAAAGTTGTGCACGTAGCACAGGTCGGACGGCACCGGCGCCTCGGCGGCCAGGCCCTCGAGCACCCGCCAGACGGTTGCATGCCGGCCGGTACCCGGTTCGCCGAGGACAAACACGTTGTAGCCGGGCTGCATCAGCCGCAGGCCGAAGCGCATGGCCTCTTCTGCCCGCTCCTGGCCGAGACCGCCCGGCAGATCCGCCAGTTCGCCCGTATCGGCGAAAGGCAGGGCCGCCGGGTCGCAGGGCCGCCGCAAAGCGTCCGGCGCAAGGGGCGTGGCGGTCTTCATTCGGGAATCTCCTGGCTACGGTCGGGGGCCGCAGTGTCGCCGCCCGAGGTATCGAACAGCAAGTCGCGCGCCGCTTCGGCAATGGCGACCACACACGGATGGGTCAGACGCCGCTCTACGGAGATCGCGTAGAACTCCTCGGTCACCTCCGGCGCGCGGCCGACCACCACCAGCTTGCCGGCGGCGAGAAAGTCGTCCTCGAGCACGGTCGGCCCGCTGAAGATGCCCGCGCCGGCTTCACCAAAGGCCCGCATCAGGGCCGAATCGTCGAACTCGCCCCGCACCTGGGGGCGGATGCGGGCGCGGTCGAACCACTGTTCGAGTCGTCCGCGCACGGCGGCGTCCTCGCCGGCCAGGAGCATCGGCGCCCCCTCGAGACAGGCCGGAAACCCACCGGCGAGGCCGCCAGCCAGCGACACGGTGGCGTAGAAGGTGGTGCCCGAGACACCCAGCCGGTGGCTGAACGCCCGCACATTGACGCTGCGCGGAATCGGCGCGTCGGCAATCACCAGGTCGAGACGGTGCACCGCCAGCTCGGACAGCAGGCTGTCGAGCTTCCACTCGCGACAGGCCAGCCGGATCGGCTCTCGCATGGTCACGGCCGGCTCGAGCAGGCGGTAGGCAATCGCCTTGGGCACCGCATCGGCCACGCCCACGCGAAAGTCGCGTGGCCGGCCGCCGGCCTCGAAGAGGTCGAGGGACTCCCGCAGTTCGGCGCCGAGAGAGAAGATCTCCTCGGCGTAGCCGAGCACCAGCCGCCCCGCCTCGGTCAGGGCCATGCCCCTGCCCGCTCGTTCGAACAAGGCCTGCCCGAGCGCATCCTCGAGGAGCTGGAGCTGGGCACTGACGGTCTGGGGCGTGACATGAAGCGATTCCGCGGCGCGGTGGACGCCACCAGCCTTGGCGACGGTCCAGAAGTAGTGGAGATGCTTGTAGTTGAATGGCGAACGCATCAGTTTTTATTTGACAGAACAGGATGAATAATCAGATTTACATTCCAGCAGGTCGTCACTACATTCGCAAGGTGTGTCGGCGCGTCCGAGCCCCACGCAGGCTTGTGGCGGGCGCAGGAGTCGGGAACCCGACCGGTTTCGAAGCGTCGAAGCTGGTGTCGGGCGCCCCGCGCCGAAAGAGACTTCGCTGGCCGGAACGGCCGAAAAGGAGAGACGAGCAATGCAATACGGAAACACTCAGGTACTTGACCGCAGCCACGGCCGTGGGCAGTCGCTGATCGCGACCCACAAGGTTCTGCGCAACACCTACATGCTGCTGGCCGCGACGCTGCTGTTCAGTGCGGTCACGGCCGGCGCGTCGATGGCCCTCGGCCTGCCCCACCCGGGCATGATCCTGACCCTGGTTGGCTACTTCGGCCTGCTGTTCCTGACCACCAAGCTGCGCAACAGCTCGGCCGGCATCCTGGCGGTGTTCGCCCTCACCGGCTTCATGGGCTATACGCTGGGCCCGATCCTGTCCGCCTATCTGTCGCTGCCCAACGGCACCCAGATCGTGATGATGGCGATGGCCGGCACGGCGGTGACCTTCGGCGCCCTGTCGGCGGTAGCCCTGGTCACGAAGAAGGACTTCAGCTTCATGTCCGGCTTCCTGATGGTCGGCATCATCGTGGCCTTCCTCGCCGGGCTGGCGGCCATCTTCTTCCAGATGCCGGTGATGTCGCTGGCGGTGTCGGCGGCCTTCGTACTGCTGATGGCGGGCATGATCCTGTTCGAGACGAGCCAGATCATCCACGGCGGCGAGACCAACTACATCATGGCGACGGTGAGCCTCTACGTGGCGATCTACAACCTCTTCGTCAGCCTGCTTCACCTGCTCGGCTTCGCCAGCAGCGACTGACAACGACACCCAGTCAGTCTCATCCAGAGGCGGCCCTACGGGGCCGCCTTTTTTGCGTCCACGGCCCGAATTTGCCCCCCTGGGCGGGCCTTGACTCGAGTCAAGGCGACGACACCCCTCCGGATCGCACCATTGCGCCCAAGCTGCGAAGTGCAGCGCAACCTATGGAGAAGATCCCATGAGCGGAACATTCACCAAGTCGATGGCGCGCAACGTCTTCTATGGCGGCACGCTGTTCTTCATCCTGCTGTTCCTGGCGCTGACCTTCGATTCGATGCAGGCGCTGCCCGAGCGGGACAACCGCGCGGCCCTCACCGAGGAAGTCGCCCACGGCAAGAAGCTGTGGGAGGTCAATAACTGCATCGGCTGCCACACCCTGCTCGGGGAAGGCGCGTACTTCGCGCCGGAACTCGGCAACGTCTATGTGCGGCGCGGGCCCGAGTTCATCAAGGCCTGGATCAAGTCCCAGCCGACCGGCGCGCCCGGGCGCCGCCAGATGCCGCAGTTCAACTTCACCGAGGAAGAGCTGGACGCTTTTTTTTTTAATGTTACGTCGACCACCGAGATCTACACCAACGACTGGCCGCCCAACGTCGAGGGCTGATTCCCGCACGGCTGTCTCAACGCAGACCGACTCACAAGGATTCAAAGGAGCGACAAGCATGCAGTACAAATCCCAGGCCGTCGCGAAGCCATACTTCATCGCGGCAATCGCCCTGTTCGCCGGACAGATCCTGTTCGGGCTGATCATGGGCCTGCAATACGTGGTCGGCGACTTCCTGTTCCCGGCCATCCCGTTCAACGTGGCCCGCATGGTCCACACCAACCTGCTGATCGTGTGGTTGCTGTTCGGCTTCATGGGGGGGGCCTACTACCTGATCCCCGAAGAGGCAGAGACCGAGTTGCACTCGCCCAAGCTGGCGCTGGCCCTGTTCTGGATCTTCCTCGTCGCCGGAGCGCTGACCGTCGTCGGCTACCTGACGGTGCCCTACGCGACGCTCGCCGAGGCAACCGGCAACGACATCGTCGCGACCATGGGCCGAGAGTTCCTCGAGCAGCCCCTGCTGACCAAGGTCGGCATCGTGGTGGTCGCCCTGGCCTTCCTGTTCAACATCACGATGACCGTTCTCAAGGGCCGTAAGACCGCGATCTCGACCGTGCTGCTGATCGGCCTGTGGGGCCTCGCGGTGATGTTCCTGTTCTCGTTCTACAACCCGGATAACCTGGTGCTCGACAAGTTCTACTGGTGGTGGGTGGTGCACCTCTGGGTGGAAGGCGTGTGGGAGCTGATCCTCGGCGCGCTGCTGGCCTTCGTCCTGATCAAGGTGACCGGAGTCGACCGCGAAGTGATCGAGAAGTGGCTGTACGTGATCGTCACGCTGACCCTGATCACCGGCATCATCGGCACCGGCCACCACTACTTCTGGATCGGCACGCCGGGCTACTGGCAGTGGTGGGGTTCGATCTTCTC
>JAGRGD010000154.1 GCA_020445665.1 Rhodocyclaceae bacterium | reverse complement strand
GAGAAGATCGAGAAGCCGGCCGGTATCAGCAACCCGAAGGATTTCCGCAACGAAGTGGTCAATTTCGTGCTGCGGGCCCGAGCCAAGGGCGGCGGCAAGAACCCGAGCTGGACCTCCTACGAGAAGCTGCGCTCGGTGATCGAGAAGAAGATGTTCTCCACCACCGAGGACCTGCTGCCGGTCATCAGCTTCAACACCAAGGCCAGCGGCGACGAGCAGAAGAAGCACCAGGACTTCGTCAATCGCATGATCGAGAAGGGCTACACCGAGAAGCAGGTCCGCCTGCTGTGCGAGTGGTATCTCCGGGTGCGCAAGGCATCCTGACCGCGGGGCCGGCCCGGGGCGTACTCCGGCCGGCCGATCGGACACCCCGTCGGGAGAGCTGAATGGTCCGCATCATCGACCGCCGCTTCGACAGCAAGAAGAAGAGCGCCGTCAATCGGCAGCGCTTCATGCGCCGATTCAAACACCAGATTCGCCGCGCCGTGTCGGACGCCATCTCGGGCCGTTCGATCCGCGACATCGACTCGGGCGAGAACATCTCGATCCCGTCCAAGGACCTGTCGGAGCCGACCTTCCAGAACGGCGAGGGCGGTGTCTGGGAGACGGTCTTTTCGGGCAACGACCGCTTCTCCAGCGGCGACCGCATCAACCGTCCCCCGCCGGGAGGCGGACAGGGCGGCGGTAGCCAGGCCAGCGACGAGGGTGAAGGTGAGGACGACTTTGTCTTCCAGGTCAATCGCGAAGAGTTCCTCGACCTGTTTTTCGAGGACCTGGAGCTGCCCAACCTGGTGCGCACCCAACTCGCCCAACTGGTCGAGTTCAAGAGTCATCGTGCCGGCTTCACCAACGACGGGACGCCGGCGAACATCAACATCGTGCGCTCGATGCGCGGCGCGCTGGGCCGCCGGCTGGCCCTCGGGGCGCCCCACTGGGCCGAGATTCGTGAGCTGCAGAAGGAACTCGAGGAGAAGCGGGAGGCCCTCGGCGACGATCACGACGAGGTCCGCGCGCTGGAAGAGAAGATCGGCCGCCTGCGGGCCCGCATCGACGCGATCCCGTTCATCGACAGCTACGACCTGCGCTACAACAACCGGGTCAAGGTGCCCCAGCCCACCACCAGCGCCGTGATGTTCTGCCTGATGGACGTCTCGGGCTCGATGGACGAAGAGAAGAAATCGACCGCCAAGCGCTTCTTCATGCTGCTCTACCTCTTCTTGCTGCGCACCTACGAGCGGATTGAGGTGGTGTTCATCCGCCACCACACGATCGCCAAGGAGGTGGATGAAGACGATTTCTTCCACTCCCGCGAGTCGGGCGGCACGGTGGTTTCGAGCGCACTGGTGATGATGCGCGACATCATCCGTGACCGTTACGGCAATGGCGCGTGGAACATCTATGGCGCCCAGGCCTCCGACGGTGACAACTGGGAGAACGACTCCCCCCAGTGCCGACAGGTCCTCGACAGCGAAGTGCTGCCCTACTGCCAGTACTTTGCCTATATCGAGATCACGCCGGGCGAGCCCCAGAACCTCTGGCGCGAGTACGAGATCCTGCAAGCCGACCACAAGAACTTCGCGATGCAGCGCATCGAGACGATGGGCGACATCTATCCGGTGTTCCGGGAACTGTTCAAGAAGAGCCTGGTATGACCCGACGCGCAGCGCCCAACCCGACCTCGCAGACACGCCGCTGCGCCAGCCCGGAGGCCTGACATGAAGCGAGACAAGGCCCCCAAGCCGCTGCCTGCCAGCTCGGAATGGTCCTTTGAGCTGATCGACGCCTACCACCAGGAAATCGCCCGGGTGGCCGCCGACTTCGGCCTCGACACCTATCCGAACCAGGTGGAGGTGATCACGGCCGAACAGATGATGGACGCCTACGCCTCGGTGGGCATGCCGGTGAACTACCACCACTGGTCCTTCGGCAAGCACTTCCTGTCCACCGAGAAGAGCTACAAGCGGGGCCAGATGGGCCTCGCCTACGAGATCGTCATCAACTCCAACCCCTGCATCGCCTATCTGATGGAAGAGAACACGATGACGATGCAGGCCCTCGTCATCGCCCACGCGGCCTACGGCCACAACTCGTTCTTCAAGGGCAACTATCTGTTCCGCACCTGGACCAACGCGGACGCGATCGTCGACTACCTGCTCTTCGCCCGCAGCTACATCCAGCGCTGCGAGGAGCGCTACGGCGAAGAGGAGGTGGAGTTGCTGCTCGACTCCTGCCACGCCCTGATGAACGTGGGGGTCGATCGCTACAAGCGGCCAGCCAAGCTGTCGATGGCCAAGGAGCAGTTGCGCCAGCAGGAACGGGAAGCCTACCTGCAGAGCCAGGTGAACGAGTTGTGGCGCACCCTGCCCATCCAGGAGGCCCGCGACACATCGGCAATCGAACGCCGCTTTCCGCCGGAACCGGAAGAGAACCTGCTGTATTTCATCGAGAAGCATGCACCGCTGCTCGAACCCTGGCAGCGGGAGATCGTGCGCATCGTGCGCAAGATCGGCCAGTACTTCTTCCCCCAGCGCCAGACTCAGGTCATGAATGAGGGCTGGGCTACCTTCTGGCACTACACCCTGCTGAACCGCCTCTACGACGAAGGCTACCTGGCCGACAGCTTCATGCTGGAGTTCCTCCAGTCCCACACCAACGTCGTGATGCAGCCCCCTTACAACGTGCCGTGGCATCGGGGCATCAACCCCTATGCCCTCGGCTTCGCCATGTGGCAGGACATCAAGCGCATCTGCGAATCGCCCACCGACGAGGATCGCGCCTGGTTTCCCGACATCGCCGGCAGCGACTGGCTCGAGACTTTCGACTTCGCGATGCGCAATTTCAAGGACGAGAGCTTCGTCGCCCAGTACCTGTCGCCCAAGGTCATGCGCGACTTCAAGCTCTTCGCCATCGACGACGATGACCGGGAGCACAAGCTGCGCGTTGCCGCGATCCATGACGATTCGGGGTTCCGTCACATCCGCGAGACCCTCTCGGAGCAGTACAACCTGGGCAACCGCGAACCCTACATCCAGGTCTGGAACGTCGACCTGCGCGGCGACCGATCCCTCACCCTGCGCCACCACGAACACAAGCGGCGCCCCCTGGGCAAGACCACCGACCAGGTCATGAAGCACCTTGCACGGCTATGGGGCTTCACGGTCCGCCTTGAGACCATCAAGCCCGACGGAAGCATCGAACTGGTGCAGGAAGCTCGGATCGAGAAGCGCCACCCGACCTGAACCCCCACCCTTGCCCCAACTCTGGGGCATTTAACCCGACCTGTATCGGTGCATCGCCCCAGATTGGGGATTCCGCCCCACATTGCGCTGGGCTCATGCACCCTTTTTGACTACCATCAAGGAACCGCGCGGCACCAAGGACGAGCATCTGCTCTAACTTGAATGCGCTCAAGTGGAGCCAGTTCCTTGCAACCGCAGCGCCGATTGTTCCTCCTGGGCCGGGTGGTCAGCCGTACCTTCCCCAGACCACCCGGCACCCTCCCCGACGCCGACCTCGCCAGCCAATGCGACGCCTGCGGCCTCTGTGCCCAGGCCTGCCCGAGCCACATCATCGTCATGACCGAGAGGCTCCCCCGTCTCGACTTTTCCGCGGGGGAATGCACGTTCTGCCAACGCTGTGGCGAGGCCTGCCCGACGGGCGCGATCCGCCCCAGCGAAGAACGCCGCCTTTCCTGGCAGGCGACCATCGGAGCCGCCTGTCTTGCGATTCGGGGTGTCGAGTGCCGCACCTGTGGCGAACACTGCGACGCCCGCGCCATCCGCTTCCGGCCGGTCGCAGGGCGACCCCGCCTGCCGGAAGTGGATCCAGAGAGCTGCACGGGATGTGGTGCCTGCATGGCGCCCTGCCCGACAGCGGCCATTGAGTTCAACCCCATGACGGAGTGCACCGCATGAAGATCGTGAGTCTCGTCCTGCGTGCCCGCGCGGACGACTTTGACAGCCTGAAGCAGGGCGCCCTGGCGATACCCGGCGTCGAATACCAGGCACAGGACGCGGAGCGCGGCGTCGTGATCGTGACCGTCGAAGACGGCGAGGGCTACGCCCTGGCCGACTCGATGGTTGCTGTCGGCCGGCTCCCCGAGGTTCAGAGCCTGACCCTCGCCTACGAATACACCGATGAAGGTCTCGAATACCAGGAGGCATGACCATGAGCATGAATCGACGCGAGTTCATCAAGACCAACGCCGTCGCCGCGGCGGCCACGACCGCGGGCATTTCCATACCGGTTGTCGCCCAGGCGGCCGATGCGATGGCCACCGACGTGCGCTGGGACAAGGCGGCCTGCCGCTTCTGTGGCACCGGCTGCTCCGTGCTCGTTGGCGTCCAGAACGGCCGAGTGGTTGGCACCCAGGGTGACCCGGACGCCCCGGTCAACCGTGGCCTGAACTGCATCAAGGGCTATTTCCTGTCCAAGATCATGTACGGCGAAGACCGCCTGACGCAGCCGCTGCTGAGGATGAAGAACGGCAAGTACGCCAAGGACGGCGACTTCACCCCGGTGAGCTGGGACCAGGCCTTCGACATCATGGCCGAGAAATGGAAGGTGGCGCTGGCCAACGACCTGAAGGCGAACGAGGGCAAGGCCGCCAACGAACTGACCTCCACGGTCGGCATGTTCGGTTCGGGTCAATGGACCGTCTGGGAAGGCTACGCCGCCTCCAAACTCTGGAAGGCCGGTTTCCGTTCCAACAATATCGATCCGAACGCCCGTCACTGCATGGCGTCGGCCGTCGCTGGCTTCATCCGCACCTTCGGCATCGATGAGCCGATGGGTTGCTACGACGATCTGGAGAACGCCGACGCCTTCGTGCTGTGGGGCTCCAACATGGCCGAGATGCACCCGATCCTGTGGTCACGCCTGACCGACCGGCGCCTGACGCACAAGGGCTCGGAAGTGCATGTGCTCTCGACTTTCGAGCACCGCTCCTTCGAGCTGGCCGACAACGGCATGATCTTCACGCCGCAGACCGACCTGGCGATCCTCAATTACATCGCCAACTACATCATCCAGAACAAGGCGGTGGACACCGAGTTCGTCACCAAGCACACCAACTTCCGGATGGGCAACACCGACATTGGCTACGGCCTGCGTCCGACCGATCCGCGCGAGAAGGCCGCCAAGAATGCCACCAAGGCCGGCGGCTCGAAGGAAATCTCCTTCGACGAGTTCGCCGCTTTCGTCTCCGAGTACACCCTCGAGAAGACCGTCGAACTCTCCGGCGTGCCGGCCGAGCGCCTTGAGCGCCTCGCCAAGCTCTACGCCGACCCGAGCAAGAAGGTGGTGTCGTACTGGACCATGGGCTTCAACCAGCACACGCGGGGCACCTGGGCCAACAACCTGATCTACAACGTACACCTCCTGACCGGCAAGATCTCGAAGCCGGGCTGCGGTCCCTTCTCGCTCACCGGCCAGCCGTCCGCCTGCGGCACGGCCCGCGAGGTCGGCACCTTCGCCCACCGCCTTCCCGCGGATCTGGTGGTGGCCAAGCCCGAGCACCGGGCCTTCTCCGAGAAGATCTGGAAACTTCCGGAAGGCTTCCTGAACGGCAAGGTGGGCTACCACGCCGTGCTGCAGAGCCGGATGCTCAAGGATGGCAAGCTCAACTGCTACTGGGTCACCTGCAACAACAACATGCAGGCTGGCCCGAACACCAACGACGAAACCTACCCGGGCTGGCGGAATCCGGAGACTTTCGTGGTCGTCTCCGATCCGTACCCGACCGTCTCCGCCCTGTCCGCCGACCTGATCCTGCCCACCGCGATGTGGACCGAGAAGGAAGGCGCCT
>JAGRGD010000153.1 GCA_020445665.1 Rhodocyclaceae bacterium | reverse complement strand
GACCTCGCCGAGCTTCATGGTGTTCCAGAAGATGATGATGGCGGCGAGCAGATTCATGCCGGCGATGCGGTAATGCTGGCCTTCGGCGGAACGGTCGCGGATTTCACATCTGGCTGATCGCACCGACCAGGATGATGCCCGAGACCGCGTTGGTCACGCTCATCAGCGGGGTGTGCAACGCGGCGGTGACATTCCAGACCACGTAGTAGCCGACCACCAGCGCCAGCGCGAAGACCCCGAAGAGCGAGACGAAGGACGCCGGCGCGTAGGTCAGCAGCGCGATCAGGCCGACCGCGCCGACCGCCACCGCGCTGAACAGCACCCACCAGGGCTTCGGCGCCTTGGGTTCCTCGGCGACCACCTGCGGTACTTCCTTGTGGGCCACCGGCGCGGGTGCGGCCGAGACCTGGATCGGCGGCGGTGGGAAGGTGATCTCACCCTCGCGCGTCACCGTCATATTGCGCAGCACCTCGTCGGAGAAGTCGAGCACGAACTCGCCATCGGATTCCGGGGTGGCCAGCTTCATCAGGTTCACCAGGTTGGTGGCGTAGAGCTGGGACGCGAGCCCAGGCAGCCGGCTGGGCAGGTCGGTGTAGCCGATGATCGTGACACCGTTGTCGGTGACGATCTTCTCGCCGGGCACCGTCAGCTCGCAGTTGCCGCCACCCAGCGCCGCCAGGTCGACGATCACCGAGCCGGGCTTCATCGCAGCCACCATCTCCTTGGTGATCAGCTTCGGCGAGGGCTTGCCGGGGATCGCGGCAGTCGTGATGATGATGTCGACCTTCTGGGCCTGCTCCATGTAGAGCTCGGCGGCGCGCACGTTGTAGTCGTCCGAGGTTTCCTTGGCGTAGCCGTCGGAGCTGACGCCCTGGTCCTCGTCCCCGGCCCGCACGTGCAGGAAGGTGGCACCCATCGACTCGACCTGCTCGGCGGTCTCGGGACGCACGTCGGTCGCGTAGACCTCGGCGCCGCGCGAGTTGGCCGCACCCAGCGCCGCCAGGCCCGCCACACCGGTGCCGATCACGAAGACCTTCGCCGGGGCGACCTTGCCGGCCGCGGTGACCTGGCCGCCGAAGGTGCGTCCGAACTCATAGGAAAGGATAGGAAATTCAACGCCCTCACATGGGATATTGCCGGCGGTTTGCGCATGTCAAACTAAAATTACACCCGGAAACCTTGCTCACTCACGCAGAACCATCGCCTGAAGGGCTGAAGACCGGCCGCATTTTGCCGGTCTTCAGCCTTCAGGCGCAAGGCGTCACGCGACAAGCCCCAAGCCTTGTCTTCTCCGCCCCTACCAGGCGACGCGCTGGTCGAATTCGTAGTCCGGCGTCGGCTGGGCCAGCGGATCGATTTCCCGCTCGGCCTGTTCGCTCGCCGGCAACTCCCACAGCGGCGGACCGCGCGCCGGCGCCAGACGTGGGGCCGAGCTCGGCTCACCCAGGTGACTGAGAATCTCGCGAATCACCAGGCCTTCGTTGATAAAGGCGATGATCCGCATGTCGCCACCGCACTTCGGGCAGAGCAGCGGCAGCACCTCGTAGATGCGCGCCAGCAGCAGCGCCCAGACGTAACGTGCGGCCTTGCGGTGGGCTGGCTCCTCTGCCTCTTCGTCTGGCGCGTTCGGGACGGTCGCGCTCGATTCGGGTGCCGGCGCCGCTTCGGTCATCGCACTCGGCAGGGGCGCCTTGTCTTTGGCCCCTGCCAGCGCCGTCACCGCCGCCCGCAGCGGCGCATTCGGCGCCAGCACGCCGTAATAACGATGTCGATGCCGACGCGGCGGCGGGATCAGTGCCGCCAGACGGTCGATCAGTTCGAGCGGCGTCAGGAGCAGGCTGACACTGCCGCCGGGGCCGGGCTTGAGGCGCTCGTAGACCAGATGTTCGGGGTCGATCTGGCGCAGTCGTTCGAGCGCGAAGACCGGACGGGCGCAGTAGCGGAGCAGGCGCTCAAGGCCGGATCGGTCGTCGGCCTCGATGTGCACGCCGGCATCGAGGCTGAAACCGCCGCCGTGATCCCAAGAGTCCATTTCCTCGGCGACCTCTGCTTCGAGCAAACCGCGCCGGGTGAGTGCGCGCAGCAGTCGGCGGCGGATGTTGCGCTGGATGTCGGTCAGTTGTTTGGCGCTCAGCGCCGGCGTTTCGTGAAAGCGCACCGGCAATTCACCCCCAGTACCGGCCTCAAATACCCCGTCGACCACCACGCAGTGAAAATGCACATGCGGATTGAGCAGGGCGCCGAAGCGGTGGATAAAGGCGACTGCGCCGATGCGCGCCGTGCTGCCTTGCGCCACCGGGCAGGCGGCCCGCAAGCCCTGTTCCACCGCCGAGAGAAAGATGTGCAGGGCCAGGTTCTGGACGGCGGGGTCGGCCTGCAGGAAGTAGCGCAATCGTTTGGGCACCGAAAGCACCCACTGCCGAACCGGCAGGCGCGGGATCACGTGGTCGGCCAGGTGCGCGGCAGTCTCGACCATGCGGCGGGTATTGCAGGACGGGCAGACGCCACGCCCCTTGCAGGAATAGGCGACCAGGAAGTCGTGCCCGCAGCCGGCGCAGCGCGCGCGGGCGAAGCCGTGGGCGAGGATGCCGCATTCGAGGTAACGGCGGAATTCCCGCTCGACGTGGGCGGGCGCCGAACGGCCCGATTCATCCTGCGCCAGTTCGAGCCAGGTGGCCAGGTGAGACTGCACGGTGCGGTAGAGCACGGTGCGTTCGGGCTGGCGGCGACGATAGGTGGTGGTGCGCGAAGTGGCACACGCGACGGCTGCGGCGGGCATGGGCATCCTGATCGGGGGATCGGGATGAATAACTGTATATACATACAGATATTTGCGCAAATCGTGGCGTGGCGGTCCACTGGCGCAGGTCGGATGGACTTGCCTCACGCATGCCGCCTACTGATCCGAAAAAACGCCCCCCCTTCTCGCCGTCGCGCATCTCGCCGGCTGCGCCACGGCGCCGGCCGCTTCCGGCAACGATCTCCGGGGCCGCCTGGAGCGTACCGACGAAACCTGGGTCAGGCTGGATGGCCACTCCCCCACCATTGTGTTGCAGTCCGGATTCGGCGACGGCAAGGCGGTGTGGGGGGCGTGATGGAGGAACTGGCAAGCGGGCAAGCGGTTTTTGCCTACGATCGGCCTGGCTACGCCGGCAATCCGGCCAGCGAGGCACCGCGCGATCCCTGCACCGTTGCCGCCGAACTGCGCGCCCAGCTCCGAACTGCCGGCCTGCAACCGCCCTACGTGCTGGTCGGACACTCGCTGGGCGGTCTCTATCAGTACGTCTTCGCCCGCCTCGCCGCCGTATCCCAAGTTTAACAACCACCCAAAACTCGCGGCCGGCGAAGCCCTGGTCTTCGCCTACCGCGCCTACCAGGCCGCCACGCTGCCGCCTTACCGCATCAGCCTGGACCGGGCCTTCAACCTCGTCTCCTATATCGATGGCATCTGGCTGGCCAGCGCACCGGCGCTGTCCGTGTTGACCTGCCCCGGGTGTGGCTGCGAGTTCATCGCCGCGGTCGGCACCGTGGCGCACCCTGGCGAACCTTGCCCCTTCTGCAAGCTGCTGGAACGCTTTCACCTGGACCATCGCATCCAAGCGTCTTACCCGGCTCGCCCCGCCCTCTGCATGACCGAACGCCAGTTGGGCATGCTCGCGCTCTTTCACAAACTTAGCCCCGAGGCCGAAGGCGATAGCCCCTCGGAATAGGTCCCGTTTCGGCGCGACAAGCGAGATAGCTGCCCGAAGAATGGCCACTTCGCACTCTTTCCGGCATCGCCGTACCGCCATGCCCGCCACACCAACGCCTGTCACTTCATACCCCGCCTCCGACCCAGGGTTCG
>JAGRGD010000016.1 GCA_020445665.1 Rhodocyclaceae bacterium | reverse complement strand
TCGACATGGCGCCAGGTGATCGCGGCGAGGTCGACCGGGTCGACGATGGCGAAGAACATGATCGTCGCCACACCCGCCGCGAAGAACGATGGCCAGACCACGGCGCCGATGCGGCGCACCATCGAGTCGTGCGGATTGTCCTCGAGCGGGCGCAGGGCGCCCGGCGGCGGGTGATAGGTGCTCATTCCTTCTCCTTCTCCTCGTGGCCATGCTCCGCCTCCTCGAACTCGCGCTCGGATTCGGCGGCGGCCTTGCCCTGGGACAGCACCCAGGCGGCGGCGAGGCGGGCGCGATCTTCGCCGAGGATCGGTCCCCAGGCCGGCATCACGCCGGAGACACCGTAGAGGATCTTGCGCTTGATGCCTTCGAGGTTGGCATCGCCGTGCAGCCAGATGTCGTCGGTCAGGTTCGGTGCACCGAGCGCCTGGTTGCCCTTGCCGTCGACGCCGTGGCAGGCCGCGCAGATCGTCTCGAACTTGCCCTTGCCGGCGGCGGCCAGGCGATTGTCGTGGGCCAGTCCGGACAGGCTCAGCGCGTAATTGGCGACTTCGTCGACACCGTCGCCGGGCAGGGTAGCGCCCATCGGCGGCATCAGGCCGTGGCGGCCGTTCATGATGCTGGCGAGCACGGTGTCGGGCGCGCCGCCATACAGCCAGTCGCCATCGACGAGGTTCGGATAGCCCTTTGCGCCGCGCGCGTCGGAGCCATGGCAGGCTGCGCAGTTGTTGGCGAACACATTGCGTCCGACCTTGGTAGCGGCGGGATCCGCGGCCAGCGCGGCCAGCGGCTTGCCGCGGAAGCCGGCATACAGCGATTCGAGCTTGGCGTGGGTCGCGTCGAGCTCGCTCTGGACCTGCTTCTGCGATGTCCAGCCGAGCGTGCCGGCGACGTTGCCGAGTCCGGGGTAGAACACGAGGTAGCCGAGGGCGAAGATGAAGGTGAGGATGAACAGCCCGAGCCACCAGCGCGGCAGCGGATTGTTCAACTCCTCGAGGTCACCGTCCCAGACGTGGCCCATGGTTTCGCCGACCGGCTTGTCGTTGACCGGCTTCGACGAAGCCGTGGCCAGCAGCAACCAGGCCAGGCCGATGATGTTGATCGCGGTCAGAGCGATCACGTACCAGCTCCATGCTCCGTTCATGCGTCTCGCTCCTGTTTCGGGGCGTTTGATTCTTCGAGCGGCAGATTCGCCGCTTCATTGAAATCGGGTTGGCGTCGGCGGCTCCAGGCCCAGGCCCAGATGCCGATGAAGGTGAGCAGCAAAATGGCGGTGAGGATTCCTGAAATCATTGCGCCTTCTCCTGGCTGTCCGCCTTGGCCGGAACGCCGCGCCCCTGCAGGAAGGCGATCACGGCATCGAGCTCGGTCTTGCCGACCACGCTGTCCTTGATGCTGGCGAAATCCGCCTCGGTATACGGATGTCCCATCCAGGCCAGGGTGCGCATCTTCTTCTCGACCAGGGCGGGATCGACCAGCGATTCGGTCAGCCACGGATAGCCCGGCATGTTCGACTCAGGCACCACGTTGCGCGGATTGATCAGGTGGACGCGATGCCAGTCGTCGGAATAGCGGCCGCCGACCCGGGCCAGGTCCGGACCGGTGCGCTTGGAGCCCCACAGGAACGGGCGGTCGTAGACCGATTCGCCGGCCGTCGAATACGGCCCGTAGCGCTGCACTTCCGAGGCCAGGGTGCGGACCATCTGCGAATGGCAGCCGACGCAGCCTTCGCGGATGAAGATGTCGCGACCGGCCAGCTGCAGCGGCGGGTAGGGTTTCACGCCCGGCGCCGCCTCGACGGTCTGCGCCTGGAACATCAGGGGGATGATCTCGACGAGGCCGCCGACGGCGATCACGAGGACGATCAGGATCGCCATCAGGCCCACGTTCTTTTCGAGTGTTTCATGTTTCATCGTGGGGGCTCCTCAGGCGTGGGCAGGTGCGGGGACGCGCACGATCGGAATTTCCCGGACCGGCAGGCAGGTCTTCCAGACGTTCCAGACCATGATCAGCATG
>JAGRGD010000152.1 GCA_020445665.1 Rhodocyclaceae bacterium | reverse complement strand
TACTCGGACATGTCGATGCGGACCATCGCCTGGTCGTCGTCGAACAGGAAGCCGGCCAGCGCCTTGGTGAGCTCGGTCTTGCCGACACCGGTGGGTCCGAGGAAGAGGAACGAGCCGATCGGCCGGTTCGGGTCCTGCAGCCCCGCCCGCGCCCGGCGCACGGCGTTGCTCACCGCCTGGACGGCGGCATCCTGGCCGACGACCCGCTTCTCGAGCTGCTTCTCCATCTCCAGCAGCTTCTCGCGCTCGCCCTCGAGCATCTTGTCGACCGGCACGCCGGTCCAGCGCGAGACCACCTGGGCGATGTCGCCCTCGGTCACCTCCTCGTGCAGCATCCGCTCCGACTGGGTGCCCTCGGCCTCGGCGATCGCCTTCTCGAGGCCCGGGATCACCGAATAGGTGAGCTCGCCCGCCTTCGTGTAGTCGCCGCGCCGTTGCGCCTCGACGAGGTCGTGCCGCGCCTGGTCGAGCTGCTCCTTCAGCTTGGTGGCACCAGCCAGCTTCTCCTTCTCGCCCTGCCAGCGGGCGGTCAGCGTGCTGCTCTCCTGCTCGAGCTCGCCCAGCTCCTTCTCCAGCTTCCCGAGCCGCTGCCGCGACGGCTCGTCCTGCTCCTTCTTCAGGGCCTCGCGCTCGATCTTGAGCTGCAGGATGCGGCGATCGAGCTCGTCGATCTCCTCGGGCTTGCTGTCGATCGCCATGCGCTTCCTGGCCGCCGCCTCGTCGACGAGGTCGATCGCCTTGTCGGGCAGGAAACGGTCGGCGATGTAGCGGTTGGAGAGCACGGCGGCACCGACGATCGCCGCATCGGTGATGCGCACGCCGTGATGCATCTCGTACTTCTCCTTCAGCCCGCGCAGGATCGAGACCGTGTCCTCGACCGAGGGCTGGGCGACGAAGACCGGCTGGAAGCGCCGGGCCAGGGCCGCGTCCTTCTCGATGTGCTTCCTGTACTCGTCGAGCGTGGTCGCACCGACGCAGTGCAGCTCACCGCGCGCCAGGGCCGGCTTCAGCATGTTCGAGGCGTCCATCGCCCCTTCCGCCTTGCCGGCGCCGACCAGCGTGTGCAGCTCGTCGATGAAGAGGACGATCTCGCCCTGGCTGTGGGTGATCTCCTGCAGCACCCCCTTCAGCCGCTCCTCGAACTCGCCCCGATACTTGGCCCCGGCGATCAGGGCACCGAGGTCCAGCGACAGCAGCCGCCGGTCCTTCAGGCTCTCGGGCACGTCGCCGTTGACGATGCGCAGCGCCAGCCCCTCGGCGATGGCGGTCTTGCCGACGCCGGGTTCGCCGATCAGCACCGGGTTGTTCTTGCCCCGGCGGCTGAGCACCTGCATCGTGCGGCGGATTTCCTCGTCGCGGCCGATGATCGGGTCGATCTTGCCCGCGCGCGCGGCCTCGGTCAGGTCGCGGGCATATTTCTTCAGGGCTTCATAATTGTCCTCGGCCGAGGCGCTGTCCGCCGTCCGGCCCTTGCGGATATCGTTGATCGCGCCGTTTAGCGCCTGCGCCGAAACCGCACCCGCGTCCAGCGCATCCTTGGCCGGGCTCTTGACCATGGCCAGCGCCATGAGCACCCGCTCGACCGGAACAAAGCTGTCGCCGGCCTTCTGGGCCAGTTTCTCGGCCTCGTCCAGAACTCGCACGAGGCTCTGGTCGGTATAGACCTGCCCCGCGTCGCCCGAGACCTTTGCCTGCTTGCCCACCGCCAGATCGACCGCCTGCGTCACCCGCTCGGGCGCACCGCCGGCGCGGCGGATCAGGTTGGCCGCCATGCCCTGGTCGTCGTCCATCAGGGCCTTCAGCAGATGTTCGGGGGTCAGCCGCTGGTGCTGTTCGCGCGCGGCGATCGTCTGGGCGGCCTGCAGGAACCCGCGCGCCCGTTCCGTGAACTTTTCAAGGTTCATCGTGCTCTCCATTCCAAGCGCCCGACCGTCGGCACGCCCGACCATCGGCGCGTGCCCCTTGCGGGCCTCGATCCTTATGTGGGGGCGAAATTTCCGCCATCAAGAGGGGTTGTTAACCCTCGGGCAACCTTCCGTCGGCACTCTGTCCCAAACGCGAATGGAGACACCTCATGCTGCAACGCGCACCCCGCCTGCCGTCGCGGGTTCTGGTCCAGGTCCGATCCCCGGGCGGTGGTTTCGATGCCACGATCGGCAACCTGTCCGCGGGCGGCGCCCGTCTGCTGGGCGTGCCCGACCGCATGGTCCGCGTGGGCGACCCGATCGAGATCCACTGCCAGGGCGGTTCGCACGTCGCCCATGTCCGTTGGCATTTCGACGACACCTGCGGGCTGATGTTCGAACAACCGCTCAGCCCGCGCGCCATCGCCGCGATCCTCGGCTCGCGGCTGCTGCAATAGGGGGGCACGATGCAATATCGCGAATGGCGCTATCCCTGCCAACACCCCGTGGACCTGGCGACTGGCTCGCAACGGGTCCAGGGGCTCATGGTCAATGTCAGCCAGCACGGCGCGCGGATTGCCGGCCCCCTGTCCACGCAGACCGGCGACCGGCTGACCGTGCTGCTTGGCCCCGGATGCCTGCCGCGTGAGGCGGTGGTCCGCTGGGCACGGGGTGGCACCTTCGGGGTGAACTTTGCACGCCCGCTGGACGCCCGGACCATCGCCGTGGTCCGCAAGACCGCCGGCCATCGCGGGTTCCATGGCAGCGCGCCCGTGGCCCGGGCCCGCGAATTGCGCTGAGCGTCCCGGTGTCCTCCCCCCGGCCCGACACCACCCACAGGCCCCGCGACACCGCGTTTCCTTGACTTGCCTCCGGTGCGGCCGCATATCCCCCTGAAACGGAGGCCGTCCATGTTCATCCAGACCGAATCCACCCCGAACCCCGCCACGCTGAAATTCCTGCCCGGGCAGGATGTCCTGGGCCGCGGCACCGCCGATTTCCCCGACGCGGGCGGCGCGGGCAACTCGCCCCTCGCCAGCGCGATCTTCGCCGCGCCCGGCGTCACCGGCGTGTTCCTGGGCGCCGATTTCATCACCGTGACCAAGGCCGACGGAATCGACTGGGCGCATCTGAAGCCGTCGATCCTGGGCGCCATCCTGGAGCATTTCCAGTCCGGCCGTCCGGCCATCGAGGGCGAGGCCGAATCCGCCCATGCGCAGCAGGACGGCCCCGACGGCGAGATCGTCGAACAGATCAAGGAACTGCTCGACACCCGCGTGCGCCCGGCCGTGGCCCAAGACGGGGGCGACATCACCTTTCACGGGTTCGACCGGGGCGTGGTCTATCTGCACATGAAGGGGGCATGCGCCGGCTGCCCCTCCAGCACGATGACGCTGAAGATGGGCATCGAGAACCTGCTGCGCCACTACATCCCCGAGGTGACCGAGGTGCGCCAGGTTGCCGTCTGACAGCGGCACGGTCCTGGGCTTCGATACTTCGGGCGGCTGGATCGCGGCCGCCGTGATCGGTGGCGGGCGGACGCTCGCCCATCGCCACCTGTCAATGCCGCGCGGCCAGGGCGAGGCGCTGCTGCCCTTCCTGGCCGAGGTCCTGACCGAAGCGGACCGCGCCTGGTCCGACCTCGCCGCGATCGGCGTCGGCACCGGCCCGGGCAACTTCACCGGCATCCGCATCAGCGTCGCCGCGGCGCGCGGGTTGGCGCTGGGACTGGGCATTCCGGCCATCGGCGTGACCACCTTCGACGCACTGGCGCTCGACGGGCCCGCGCTGCCGGTGACGGTGCCGGCGTTGCGCGGCCAGACCTGGGTGCGGGACCCCGGCGGCACCCCGCGGCTGACCGACGCCGCGCCCCCCACCGCGATCGGCACCGACC
>JAGRGD010000151.1 GCA_020445665.1 Rhodocyclaceae bacterium | reverse complement strand
GATCGCGATCCTGGCTTTCCTGGTGGCGCTGCGTGCCTGGCGCGCGCCGGGGCCGGTGATGGCCTATCTCGGGCGCATCAGCTATTCGATCTATCTGCTGCATCCGGTGGTGGTGGTTGCGCTGTTTCATCTCGCCGCAGCGGCGCAGTTCGAGCGTTTCTCGACCCTGGGGCTGGTCGCCATCCAGGGCGTGGTGATGGTGCTTTCGGCGCTGCTGGCGGCCCTGTGTTTCCGCTGGGTCGAGGCGCCCGCCATTGAGGCCGGCTCGCGCATCGGTCGGCGCTTTCGGCCGGCCGTGGGGGGCGCATGACGCGCGCTGAGCAGCAAACCGTCGGGGGGAGAGCGCCGTGGCTTTAGCCTGGATCAATGGCCGCTTCCTGGCGCGCAGCCTCACCGGTGTGGACCGCTTTGCCGGCGAGACACTGCGCGCCCTGGACGCGCTGCTGGCCGACGGCGCGGCGCTGCCCGGTGGGCTGGAGTTCCGTCTGGCGGTGCCACCGGGGGTGGCGCCAGTGCCCTGGCTGACGCGGATCCCGATGGTCACGGTCGGGGGGCGTGCGGGACAGTGGTGGGAGCAGACGTCGCTGCCGCGCCATTGCGGCGACGATCTGCTGATCAATCTGTGCAATACCGGGCCCATGTGGCGGCGCCGTCAGTGGGTGGTGATCCACGACGCTGCGACCTTCGCGGTACCGGAGGCCTACAGCTGGAAGTTCCGGGCCTGGTACCGGGTGATGATCCCGCGACTGTTCCGCCGTGCGGCAGGGGTCGCGACGGTGTCCGAGTTCTCCCGCGGTGAATTGCGGCGCCGCTTCGGTGACCGTTCCGATGTGGTGGTCCTGCCCGAGGGTGCAGACCATATCGGCCGGGTCGAGGCGGATGCGGGTGTGCTCGACCGGCACGGCCTGCGCGGGCGACCCTACGTGCTGGCGGTCAGCAGCCTGTCGCCCCACAAGAATTTTGCGGCGGTGGTGGAGGCCGTGCGCCGGCTTGGCACAGTGGATTTCGACGTCGTCGTCGCCGGCGGCCAGAACCCGCGCGTGTTCGGCGGCGGCGAGGCGCTGCCGGACTTCGTGCGCTACGTCGGCTACGTCAGTGATGGCGAGTTGGCCGCCCTGTACCAGAACGCGCGCTGCTTCATCTTCCCGTCGCGCTACGAGGGTTTTGGCCTGCCGCCGGTCGAGGCGATGGCCAGCGGCTGCCCGGTGCTCGCGGCGCGGGCCGCCTCGATGCCGGAGGTGTGCGGCGACGCTGCCCTGTACTTCGACCCCGGGTCGCCTGACGAGCTGGCCGACGGTATCCGCCGCGTGATGGCCGACGAGGCGTTGAGGACGCGGCTGGTGGATGCTGCCCGCGCGCGCGCCGGTCAGCTGAGCTGGCGGGCGACAGCGCAAGCCCTGATCGAACATGTGAGCAAGGTGATCTGATGCGACGAGCCGAGCATCTCCACACGCCGCGGGTCGCCGTGGTCCACGAGTGGTTGACGACCGCCGCCGGCGGCGAGCGCGTGCTCGAGCAGATCCTCAGGATCTGGCCCGAGGCCGATCTTTTCGCGGTGGTGGATTTCCTGCCGGACAAGGACCGGCCGATGCTGCAGGGCAAGCGGGCGCAGACCACCTTCATCCAGCGCCTGCCCTGGGCGGCGAAGCGCTATCGCAACTACCTGCCGCTGATGCCGATCGCCATCGAGCAGCTCGACATGAGTGCCTACGACATCGTGATCTCGAGCAGCCACGCGGTCGCCAAGGGCGTGATCACGGGCCCCGACCAGGTTCACGTGAGCTATGTGCACTCACCGATCCGCTATGCCTGGGACCTGCAGCACCAGTATCTCGCCGAGGCCGGCATGGCGCGTGGCCTGAAGAGCGGCCTCGCGCGCCTGATCCTGCATTACATGCGGATGTGGGACCTGCGCAGCGCGAACGGCGTCGATGTGTTCGTCGCCAATTCGGCCTTCATTGCCCGGCGCATCCGCAAGGTCTACCGGCGCGACGCCCAGGTGGTCCATCCGCCGGTCAACGTGGCGCGCTTCGGACTGCGCGCCGACAAGGAGGATTTCTACCTCACCGCGTCGAGGATGGTGCCGTACAAGAAGATGCCGCTCATCGTCGAGGCCTTCTCCCGCATGCCGGAGCGGCGCCTGGTGGTGATCGGCGACGGTCCGGAGTTCGAGCGGGCACGGGCCGTCGCGGGGCCCAATGTCGAGTTGCTGGGCTACCGGGGCGATGCCGAGCTGGTGGACCGGATGCAGCGTGCGCGGGCCTTCGTCTTTGCCGCGGAAGAGGATTTCGGCATCACGCCGGTCGAGGCCCAGGCCTGCGGCACCCCGGTGATCGCCTTCGGCAAGGGCGGTTCGTGCGAAACGGTAGTGGGTGACGGGCCGTCCCGCACCGGCGTGTTCTTTCACGAGCAGGCGGTGGAAGCGCTGGTCGACGCGGTCGCGCGCTTCGAGGCGCTGCCCGAGCCGATTCCGGCCGAGCGCTGTCGGGCCCACGCGGAGGGCTTCTCCGAGAGCCGCTTTCGCGACGCATTTCGTCAGCTCGTTTTCGAGGCATGGGCCGGCGCCGAGTGGCGGTCGGTCCCGATGGAGTCGTCTCCATCCCAGGTCAATTCAAAGGAGTCAAAGGTATGAACAGCGCCAATCGGATGGATGGGCCGGGGCGGGAAGCGTCGCGCGGGTGGCGGGTCCTGATCGCCAATGCCTGGGGTGGCAACCGGGGTGACGAGGCGATGCTCAACACGGTGAACCGCCTGCTGCGCTCGATTGCGCCGGACGTCTCGGTCGCGGTGATGCCGTTCCGCAACGAGGATCTGGACATCGACCGGGACATGAAGGTCGAGCGCACCCGGATCGGCGAGTACTGGTACGCGGAGATCCCGCGGGGCATGCACGCGGCGCTGAATTCGCGCGTGCCGCGCAAGCTCGCGAAGCTCGTTACGACGGCGCTTCACCGCACTGGCTCGCTGGCCGACGAGGCGCTGGTGCGCCCCTACGATCTGATCCTCAGCGCGCCCCAGGGGCCGACGCTGGGCGACATGTACAACGCCAAGGAGCGGATCATCGAGCCGCTGCGGCTGGCGCAGCGGCTTGGCAAGCCCTACATGATTCTTGCGGTCTCCGCCGGTCCCTTCGAGCAGGCCACCGCGTCCGACGGGCTGGTGCAGTCGGTCCTGCAGGGAGCCGAGCGCATCATCGTGCGCGAGGAGGTCTCCCTCGGTCATCTGCGTGACAAGTTCCCCTCCCTGAGCAACGTCGGCGCCGCGATCGACATCGTCTATGCGCTGCCGTGGTCGCTGGATGGCAAGCCCGCCGCCGAGCGCGAACGCTACGATGCCTTCATGGCCGAACTCGGCGACGACGCGACGGGCGTCTGCATCTCGATGACGCCGGCGCGCAAGCCCACCAACCCCTTCGATCGCGACGCCTACCTGACCCAGTTCACGGCCCTGATGGATCACGTGCTGGCTCGCACCGAAGGCAAGATCCTGCTCTTCCCCCACCTGGCCTTCGACATGCCCGCCCTCGAGCGGATCCAGGCCCGTGTGACCCGGCCCGATCGGGTGCGCATCCTGCCGCCGGCACTGGACTCGGATTTCCAGCGTGACGCCATCTCCCGCACCGGCTTCTTCATCTCGTCCCGCTACCATCCGACGATTTTCGCGATCCAGGCCGGCCGCCCCTTCCTGTGCATCAAGAACCAGTTCAAGGTCGAGGGCATGATGGCCAAGATCGGCCTGGGTGACGTGCCGAGCTGCTGGCAGGACGAATCCCTCGACGCCTACCGGCAGGCGTTCGACGCGGCCTGGGACGGGCGGGTGGCGCTCGAAGCGCAGACCCGCGAGGCCGCCGGCCGTGCGCACGACATGGCCGCGGTGTATCGGGACGTGCTCCTCCAGGCCCATCGCGCATGGCGCTCGGGTCCGGGCGTGCCGACCGAGATGGTCGAGGCCAGCGCGGCCTGAGTGCCAACCAGCGTGAGGGCCGCTGATCGACCCGCCAGCGTCGCCCGGAACATCGCCTGGGCGATGGCCTCCCAGCTTGGGCGCCAGCTGATCGTCTTCGTGACGACGATCATCCTGGCGCGCCTGCTCACGCCGGCCGACTTTGGCCTGGTGGGCATGGCCACGGTATTCACTGGTTTCGCGATGATCATCAACGACGTGGGCGTCAGCGGCGCGCTGGTCCAGCGCGCCGAGATCGACGAGCGCCACCGCTCGTCCCTGTTCTGGCTCAACCAGATTGTCGGACTGGTGCTGTGCGGCCTGACCCTCGCCCTGGCGCCGCCGATCGCGGCCTTCTTCGATGCGCCGCAGCTCGTCGACATCCTGCGCGTGCTGTCGCTGATCTTTGTGGCCGGGGCGCTCGGGGTCGTGCAGCAGTCGCTCCTGATTCGGGCGATGGATTTCCGGCGGCTGGGCGCAGTCGAGACCGTGGCGGTACTGCTGGCTGCGCTGGTGGCCGTCGCGCTGGCGCTGGCGGGCATGGGGGTCTGGAGCCTGGTCTGGCAACTGGTGCTGATGCCGGCGTTCACCACCGCGGGCCTGTGGTGGCTGTCGGACTGGCGCCCGAGTTGGCGATTCGACCGTCCGGCCCTGGCCGAGCTGGTGCCCTTCGGGCTCAGCATGGCCGGGTTCAACTCGGTCAATTACCTCGCGCGCAACCTGGACTACCTGGTCGTCGGAAAGTTTCTGGGCGCGACTGCGCTGGGCTTCTACACCCTGGCCTATCGCCTGATGGTGTACCCGCTGCAGTCGGTCTCCACCGCCGTGTCGCGGGTCTCGTTCCCGGCCCTGTCCCGTTCGGCGGCGGAGCCGGAGCGGCTGGTCGAGGGTTTCCTGAAGATGACCAAGGGCGTGTCCGTGGTGACCTTCCCGATGGTGATGGGCATCTTCGTCGTGGCGCCGAGCTTCGTCGAGGTCGTCTATGGCCCGGACTGGCTGCCCGCGGCCCAGGTGCTGCGCATCCTGTGTTTCGCGGGGCTGGTGCAGTCCGTCGGCTCGACGGTGGGCGCGGTCTATCAGGCCATCGGACGGCCCCACATCCAGCTGCGGATGGCACTGCTGAACACCAGCCTGACGGCCCTGGCCCTGTGGCTGGGCCTGCGCTGGGGGCTGACCGGCGTTGCCACCGCCTACGCCGGCCTCGCCGTGGTGTGGGTGCACTTCTCGCTGTTCGTCGTGACCCGCATCATCGGCGTGCCCTACGGCCGCATGTATGCCCGCTTCCTGCCACCTTTCGCGGCCAGCCTGGCAATGGCAGGGGCGGTGTACGCCATCGGGCAGGTGCTGCCGGGTCCGCGGGCCTGGGTCCTGCTCGCCGAAATCGCCAGCGGTGCGGGCCTCTACGCCTTGCTGATGGGGCTCTCCGGCCAGGTGCGCTGGCAGGGACGGCGGCCGAGCCTGGTGCTGTGAGCATCATCGGGCGCCGGCCGGCGCCCGATGGCTGATAGGTCAGGCGTTGTCGAACAGGATGCCGTGGCTGCGCAGCGCGACGATGACCTGATTGGCCGCCTCGTCCGGGGTGCAGGTCGAGGTGTCGATCCGCAGCTCCGGATTCTCCGGCGCCTCATAGGGCGAATCGATGCCGGTAAAGTTCTTCAGCTCCCCGCGACGGGCCTTCTTGTAAAGCCCCTTGGGGTCGCGTTCCTCGGCGACGGCGAGGGGGGTCGCGACGTGGATCTCGATGAACTCGCCGTCCTCCACGAGGGCCCGGGCCATGCGACGCTCGGAGCGGAAAGGCGAGATGAAGGCGGTCAGCACGACCAGGCCGGCGTCGAGCATCAACCTGGCCACCTCGCCAACCCGGCGGATGTTCTCGACCCGGTCGGCATCGGTGAAGCCCAGGTCCTTCGAAAGCCCGTGGCGGACATTGTCGCCGTCGAGCAGGTAGGTGTGGTGGCCCATGGCGTGGAGCTTCTGCTCGACCAGGTTGGCGATGGTCGACTTGCCGGCGCCGGACAAGCCGGTCAGCCACACGACGCAGGGCTTCTGGTGCTTGAGGCGTCCGCGGGCGGCCTTGTCCACGTCCACGTGCTGCATGTGGATGTTGTCGGCGCGGCGCAGCGCGAAATGGATCAGACCGGCACCGACGGTGTTGTTCGACAGCCGGTCCACGAGGATGAAACCGCCGGTATCCCGGTTGGTCTCGTAGGGGTCGAAGGCGATCTGGCGGTCGAGGCTCAGGTTGCAGATGCCGATCGCGTTGAGGTCGAGCTTCTTGGCCGCGACGTGCTCCATGGTGTTCACATTCACCTGGTGCTTGATCTCGGTGATCGTCGCGGTGACCGTCTTGGCGCCCATCTTGAGCAGGTAGTTGCGGCCGGGGAGCATCGGCTCTTCATGCATCCAGACGACTGCCACCTCGAACTGGTCCGAGGTGCCGGCGGGCGTCTCCGCCGTCGAGATGACGTCACCGCGCGAGATGTCGATCTCGTCGGCCATGGTCAGCGTGACCGACTGGCCGGCGACGGCCTGGGGGAGGTCGCCGTCGTAGGTGACAATGCGGGCCACCGTGCTTGACTTGCCCGAGGGCTGCACCCGGACCGGATCGCCTACCTTGACGATGCCGCTGGCGATGGTCCCGGCGAAGCCCCGGAAGTCCAGGTTGGGGCGATTGACCCACTGCACGGGCAGGCGGAACGGCCCCCGCTGCAAGCGGGCTTCATCGATCTCGACGGTCTCCAGATAGCCCATCAGCGTGGTGCCGTGATACCAGGGCATGGCCTCCGAGGGCGCCACGATGTTGTCGCCGCGGAAGGCCGACATCGGGATGAAGGTGGCGTCCTCGATGCCGATCTGGGCGGCAAAGGCGCGGTAGTCGTCGACGATCTTGCGGAAGGTCGCCTCGGAATAGTCCACCAGGTCCATCTTGTTGATGGCGACCACCACGTGGCGGATGCCGATCAGCCGCACCAGATAGCTGTGGCGGCGGGTCTGGGTCAGGATGCCCTTGCGCGCATCGACCATCAGCACGGCCACGTCGGCGGTCGAGGCGCCGGTGACCATGTTGCGGGTGTATTGCTCGTGGCCCGGCGTGTCGGCAACAATGAACTTGCGCCGGTCGGTGGAGAAGAAGCGGTAGGCCACGTCGATCGTGATGCCCTGTTCGCGCTCGGCCGCCAGGCCGTCCACCAGCAGCGCGAAATCGATCTCCTCGCCCTGGGTGCCGTACTTCTTCGAGTCGGCCTCCATGGCGGCGAGCTGATCTTCGAACAGCATCTTGGACTCATACAGCAGGCGCCCGATCAGGGTGCTCTTGCCATCGTCGACGCTGCCGCAGGTGATGAAGCGCAGCAGGCTCTTGTGTTCGTGGCTCTTGAGGTATTGCTCGATGTCGGTGGCAATCAGGTCGGATACGTGGGCCATGTCGTTTGGTCTCGGTTCGTTCGTCTCGGCGGTCGGGGTCGGGGCGGCGACGGGCGCCTCAGAAGTAGCCTTCCTGCTTCTTCTTCTCCATCGATCCGGCGGAGTCGTGGTCGATCACCCGGCCCTGGCGTTCCGAGGTCTTGGTCAGCAGCATTTCCTGGATGATCTCCGGCAACGTCGCGGCGTCGGACTCGACTGCGCCGGTGAGCGGGTAGCAGCCCAGGGTGCGGAAACGCACGTTGCGCATCATCGGCACCTCGCCCGGCTTGAGGGGCATGCGCTCATCGTCGACCATGATCAGCGTGCCGTCGCGTTCAACGACGGGCCGCTCGGCCGAGTAATACAGCGGGACGATCGGGATGTTCTCCAGGTAGATGTATTGCCAGATGTCCAGCTCGGTCCAGTTCGAGAGCGGAAACACCCGCATCGACTCGCCCTTGTGCTTGCGTGCGTTGTAGAGCTTCCACAGCTCGGGGCGCTGGCTTTTCGGGTCCCAGCGGTGCTGGGCGGTACGGAACGAGAAGATGCGCTCCTTGGCGCGGGATTTTTCCTCGTCCCGGCGGGCACCGCCGAAGGCCGCGTCGAAGCCGTACTTGTCGAGCGCCTGCTTGAGGCCCTCGGTCTTCATGATGTCGGTGTGGATCGCCGAGCCGTGCGTAAAGGGGTTGATGCCCTTGGCGAGACCGTCCGGGTTCACGTGCACCAGCAGCTCCAGGCCCAGTTCCTTGGCCATCCGGTCGCGGAACTTGTACATGGCCTGGAATTTCCAGGTGGTGTCCACATGCAGCAGCGGGAACGGCGGCTTGGCAGGGTGGAAGGCCTTCATGGCCAGATGCAGCATGACCGCGCTGTCCTTGCCGATCGAATACAGCATCACCGGGTTCTCGGCCTCGGCCACGACCTCGCGCATGATGTGGATGCTCTCGGCTTCCAGTCTCTGGAGGTGGGTCAGTGTCATCGTGTTCCTCTCGCTGTTTGCGCGCGCGGCCTTCGCCACGCCGTGGGTTCGTTTTGCTGCTGCCTTTGCGGGCGCTCCCGGTGCCTGGACCAGATCGATCTGGTCGCGTTCCCGGGCCAGCCAGGCCTGCAGGGCTTCGATCCGGTCGATCGCCGCGCCCCGGAAGACGACGATGACCCTGCGCGCGCTCTCCCGCCGGATGCGCGCCAGAAAGTCGATCAGTGCGTTCGCCGACAGCGGCCCCCGCGATACCAGCCAGCGTAGCCGTCCGCGCGCATCGTGGACGAACAGCATCTGCCTGCCCGCTTCGATGGCCCGTTCGCCGGCCCAAAACAGGCGGGCGCCGTCGCGGCGCGCATTATCCGAGATACGGGCGTAGTCCGCATCCATCCAGCGCTGCACGGTACCGGAATCGCTGGCCCGGCTGTCTTCCAGCAAGTCCGGCGCGGCCAGCCCCCATTCGGCCAGGTAGCCGGCCACGGTCCGTTCGGAGACGTCAATGCCGTGGGCCGATCTGAGCCAGTCGCGGACCACCGCGTGGTTCCACAGGACCACATCGGCACCTGCCGCCTCGGGAGGGCTTTCGAGCAGCGCCTCGCGGATACGCTCCGCCACCGCGCCCTGGAGGATGCGGCCACCGCCGGCCTTGCGTCCCCGCGGGCGTACGTCGACGGCCTCCCAGCCGCCCTCGTCGAAGGCCCTGCAGGCGGCAATGATCGTCGGCGCCGACAGCCCGGTATGCTCCCGGACGTGGGCCAGCGTCACGCCTTGCCGGCGCAGCGCCACCGCACGGCGGCGGCGAGCGTTGAGCTGGCGGGTGGTGAGTCGCTTTCCGTTCATGGTTGTGACGAATCCGGCATGGTGGGCATATTAAACAATTGGCGGTCTGGATTTGGCTTTAAACATATAACTACAATGAATTTTGCGGCGTTGCGGCATCGACGGATCAACTTGGGGCGCAGGGATGAGTGACTTGGCTGCACTGCTGGATAAGGTGGTCGATGTGGTTCGCGAAGGCGGCGACCTGGTCATGGCCGTCTATTCGACGGACTTCACCGTGCGGGGAAAGGACGACGCCTCGCCCGTCACGGAAGCGGACGAGCGGGCCGAGGCGCTGATGGTGCCGCGCCTGGAGGCGCTGCTGCCCGGTGTGCCGGTGGTGGCTGAGGAGGCGGTCGCAGGGGGCCGGATTCCCGCGGTGCGCGATCGCTTCTGGCTGGTGGACCCGCTCGATGGCACCAAGGAATTCATCAACCGTAACGGCGAGTTCACTGTCAATATTGCGCTGGTCGAGCAAGGTGAGCCCGTGCTGGGCGTCGTGCTGGCGCCGGCGCTCGGCCGACTGTTTGCCGGTGCCCGCGGCGTGGGGGCCTTCGTCGAAGACGACGCGGGGCGCCGGCCGATCCGGACCCGTCCCGTCCCCGAGGCGGGCCTGACCGTGGTGGCCAGCCGCTCGCATGGCGACGCGGATGCCCTCGCGGGCTTCCTGGCCGGGCGCAAGGTCGCCGAGACGCGCAGCGCCGGGTCGTCGCTCAAGATCTGTCTGGTGGCAGCCGGCGAGGCCGATGTCTATCCTCGCCTCGGGCGTACGATGGAGTGGGACATCGCAGCCGGTCATGGTGTGCTGGCCGCTGCAGGCGGCCGCATCGACTGTGTCGCTGGCGGCCCGCTGCGCTACGGCAAGCCCGGTTTCGACAACCCGCACTTCGCGGCCTGGGGCGTGGCGGACTGAGCCCCTTGCCGGCCTGGCTCGTCCTCGGCGCGCTTGCGCTGCTGGTGCTGGCCCTGCTCAGCGGACGGTTGTCGCCGACAATTGCCTTTCCGGCCTGGGCGGGCGGATGCTACCTGGCCGGCGTGATCACCGAGACGGAGCTTCTGCAGAGCTACGCCAACCCCGCGCTCGCGACCCTGGTGCTGCTCCTGCTCGTCTCGCTGGCCCTTGAGCGAGCGCCGCTGCTGGAGCAGCTGGCCGGGAAACTGCTGGCGGGCGGGGAGCGGCGTGCAGTGGTCAAGTTGACCTCGGTTGCCGCCTTGTTCTCGGCCTTCCTGAACAACACCGCCGTCGTCGGAACCTTGCTCGGGGTGGTCAGCAACCAGCGGCGCCATGCGCCTTCGCGGCTCCTGTTGCCCCTCTCTTTCGGCGCGATCCTCGGCGGCATCGCGACGCTGGTCGGCACCTCCACGAACCTGGTGGTCAATTCGTTTGTCGTGGCGGCGGGCCTCCCGGCCCTCGAGATGTTTGATTTCGCTTGGGTCGGCGTACCCGTGGCCGTCGCGTGCCTCGCGGTGTTGTCACTGTCCTATCGCTGGCTTCCGATGCGGGATCGCTCGGCAGAACCCGGTGCGCAACGCTACTTCCTCGAAGCGGGGGTGCTGCCGGATTCGCCCTTGATCGGACGGAGCATCGAAGCCAACCGGATGCGAAACCTCGAAGGACTCTTCCTGACCGAGATCCTGCGCCAGGGGCGGCTATTGTCTCCGGTGGGGCCGGAAGAAGTGATCGAGGCGGGCGACCGGCTGATCTTCACCGGGCAACTCGATCGGGTCCAGGTTCTGGAGCGCTTCGAAGGGCTCGACCTGTTCGGCCACCGTGCGGATGCGCTGTTGCGAGACAACCTCGTCGAAGCGGTGATTTCAAGCGGCTCTGAGCTCGCGAACCGGACCCTGAAGGAACTCGACTTCCGGACGATGTTCGACGCCGGCGTCGTCGCGATTCGCCGCGGCGATCGCCCGATGACGGGCCAGCTTGGGCGCATCCCGCTGCGGGTCGGCGACGCGCTGCTGCTGGCGACGGGCCCGGATTTCGTGCATCACCGCAATATCGACCGCAATTTCCACCTCCTGGGCGCGACGCCGCTGCGGCCGCGGCTGAGCCCCGGCGAGACCCGCCTGGCGGTCGGTGGGTTTGCCGCGGTGATCCTCGCTGCAGCGTGCCAGTGGTTGCCGCTGCTCGCCGGTCTGATGCTGCTGCTGGCTGTACTGGTCGCCCGTGGTCTGCTGACGGTCGCCGAGATGCGGCGGCGCTTCCCGTTCGACCTGGTCCTCGTCATCGGTTCGGCGCTGGCCCTTGCCCGCGCCCTCGAGGCATCAGGGGCTGCGGGTCTCCTGGCTGGCCTGGTGGCCGACCTGACGCGTGGTGGCGGCCCCTGGATGGCTCTGGCAGGGATCTACCTGCTGACCGCGATGCTGACCGAAGTGATTTCGAATGCGGCGGCGGCAGCCCTGGTCTTTCCGCTCGCTGTCGGCACTGCGCGAGCGCTGGGCGTGGATGAACTGCCCTTCATCATGGCTTTGGCCTATGCTGCGAGCGCATGCTTCGTGACCCCTTTCGGCTACCAGACTCACCTCATGGTGTTCTCGCCCGGTCGCTACGGCATGCAAGATTTTCTGCGTGCAGGACTTCCCGTCGCCCTGGTCTACGGGCTGGGCGTTCTCACCCTTGTTCCTTTGGTTTTTCCCTTCACCTGAGCGGCCTTCGGCCGCGCCACCCGGAGCCAGACGATGGCCGGATTCGAACCCTACGCGAGGGACGCGCGGGACATCGAGCGCGAGATCGCAATCCGGGGCCTTGCGCTCGGCATCGATTGGCAGGATGCCAACGTCGTGCGGACCCTCGCCCACGAACTGATGTCCGGCGGCGCCGCCACGATCCAGGCGCTCGCGCGAGATCCGGATCCGCGCAAGCGGGCCAAGGGCGAGCTCTTCGCCTTTGCCATCCTGATGCAGCAGACCATGGCGGAGAGCGCGGAGGAGGGTATTCACACGCACGGAGGGCCGGTCTGGAAGGCGCTCGGGCGCGCCCTCTACGAGGCGGCGGGTGGTGCTGAGTGAAGTATGACAACTGCAAACAACGGTAAGTAATCGGCCGATCGGTTTTGCGGAAATGTTGTTTGCATATCTAATCCTCCCTGCGGCGCCGGCCGGCGCTGCGACATCACGACATCGAGGAGGATGAATTCAATGAAGCAGCTTGTCATGGCGGCCGCCATCGCGACCGTCTCGAGCCAATCGCTGGCCCTCGAGGCTGGCGACCTCGCCTTCACGGCCTTCAATGCGGACGAGGACGGTTGGGCCGTCCTGGTGCTCACGGATCTGTTGCCGGAATCGACGATCTTTTTCAGCGAACAGGCCTGGGACCCTGCGGCGATGGCCTTTCTTGGAGGGGAGGCACGCTACACCTGGTCGCTTGACGGGGCGCCGATCTCCGCCGGCACCGTGGTGCGCTTCTCGGACGTCAATCGCGCCAGCCGGACGGCGAGTGTCGGGTTGCTGGAGGCGACGGGTTCGGCGAACCTGAGCGTGGCGGGCGAGTCACTGTTCGCCTACGTGGGCAGCAGCCCGGAAGCGCCGGCGACATTTCTGGCGGCGGTGAGCACCGATGGCTTCGTCGGTGATCAACTCGCGGGTACCGGCCTGCTGCCCGGCCAGCAGGCGCTGACGCTCGAACCGGGCACGGATTTCGGCGAATACGTCGGGCCACGCACTGGCGCGCCGCGCTTCGCCGACTACCTGGGGCTGGTCAATGATCCCGGGCAGTGGCATGTGGAGGCCACCGGCGACTTCTCCACGTCGGTGCCGAACCTGACGGCCTTCACGGTCTCGGCGGTCCCGGAGCCCGGTCTCGCTTCGATGCTGCTGGCAGGGCTGGGGATGGTCGGTGTTGCCGCACGCCGGGCCCGGGAATCGACAGATGCGGACGGGGCGTCAGAAGTCCGACGGTAGGGCGTGTTCGTGTCGCAGCAGCGACGCGACCGTTTCCCGGTCGCGGGCCACAAAGGTCCGCGACCCGTCCACGAGCACCTCGGCAGCGCGTGGCCGGGTGTTGTAGTTCGAGCTCATCGTCATGCCGTAGGCACCGGCAGACAGGAGCGCGATCAGGTCACCATCGGCCAGTGCCAGATCGCGCTCGCGGGCGAGGAAGTCGCCGCTCTCGCAGATGGGGCCCACGATGTCGTAGCGGCGAGTCGTCGCTTCTGCCCGGGTCGATACCGGCACGGCGGCATGGTAGGCGTCGTAGAGGGCGGGCCGGGCAAGATCGTTCATCGCGGCGTCGACGACGGCGAAGTTCTTCTCGACGCCATGCTTGAGAAGCTCCACCTTCGTGAGGAGCAGGCCGGCATTGCCTACGAGCGAACGGCCCGGCTCGAAGCACAGGGTCTCTCGGCGCGTGCCGTAGCGGGCGAGGAGGGGGGCCAGGTAGTCGGCCACCGACGGCGGCGACTCGTCGTCGTAGCGGATGCCGAGGCCGCCTCCGAGATCGATATGGTCGAGCGCGATGCCCTCATCGGACAGCCGGTCCACCAGGCCGAGCACCTTCTCGGCGGCTTCCGCGACCGGGGCTGGATCCAGCAATTGGGAGCCGATATGGCAGGCAATGCCGCTGACCCGCAGAGCCGGCTGACGGGCCGCTTCCCGGTACAACTCAAACGCCTCGTCGAAATCGACACCGAACTTGTTACTACGGAGCCCGGTGGAAATGTACGGATGGGTCTTCGGATCGACGGCCGGATTGACGCGGAACGCAACCGGAGCGGTCCGGCCGAGCCGCGAAGCGATGGCGGCGATCCGCGCCAGTTCGGCGCGAGACTCGATGTTGAAGCACTGGATGCCGGCCGACAGTGCCTGTTCGATCTCGGCAGCGCTCTTCCCTACGCCCGAAAAGACGACCCGATCGGCCTGTCCGCCGGCAGCAAGGACGCGCGCCAGCTCTCCCCCCGAGACGATGTCGAAGCCGGCGCCGAGGCGTGCAAACAGGCCCAGCACCGCCAGGTTCGAATTGGCCTTCACCGCGTAGCAGACCTGGGACGGGACACCGGAGAGCGCCTCGGCATAGGCCGCGTAGGCCTCGCGCATGGCGCGGGCCGAATAGACGAAGGTCGGGGTGCCGAATCGGGCAGCGATGTCGTTGAGCGCGACGTCTTCAAGGCGCAACTCGCCCTGCTCTCGGCTCAGCGTGGGAATCGGAAAGCTCATGGGCGGTCTGATGGCGTAGCCTTGCTATGATCCGCGCTCTCGCTGCCCGCCCGGTCCGGCGACGGCAGGTAGAGTGGGCCCTTGATGCCGCAGGCCGAAACGGCCAGCGTGACAAGGCAGGTAAGCGCGATCCTGGCGAGCATGATGGTGGGCAAAAGCGCGATGTTAACAGATGAGGTGGCGGGAATGGACGAAGCTGAATTCGCACGCATGGCGGACCGGGAACTGGCCCATCTGGAGTCCGCGCTGGAGGAGTACGACGACGCCTTCGACCTGGACCCGCAACCTGGCGGCGTCCTGGAGCTCGAGTTCGAGGATGGCAGCAAGGTGGTCGTGAACCGACACCTGGCCGCGCGGGAGATCTGGGTGGCTGCCAGGTCCGGGGGGTTCCACTTCGGGCCGAAGGGAGGGCAGTGGGTCTCCGGGCGCGATGGTGTGGAACTGTACGAGCTGCTGGACAGGGTCCTGAGCGAGCAGTCCGGCGCGGCGGTCAGACTCACCCGGCGCTCGGCCTGACAGCGGCCCCCCTCGGGGGGCTTGTTCGCGCTAAGGCAGGATGCGGATCGGGGCCTCGCGCACCGGCGCTGGCGTCCTTTGGGGCGCGGGCGACGAGGGCTCCGGCCCGAAGCGGAAGAAGGGGTCGTCGCCCAGATGCATCGTGTCGTTGTTCGGCATGTCGGGTAGCTCGGGCATGGGCGGCGGCATGTTCTCCTTGTAGATGAGCTCGTCAGAGTCCGCGCCGAAGGGCCGGATCGAGACGAGGCCGTCCGGCATCTCGAGGCGCGTCACCGGGACATCCTCGAGCGCCACCCGCATGTAGTCGATCCAGATCGGCAGGGCCGCCCTGCCGCCGGTTTCGCCACGCCCCAGATTCTTCGGCTTGTCGAAGCCGACCCACGCGACCGCGACCAGTTTGGGCGCATAGCCGCAAAACCAGGCGTCGACATAGTCGTTGGTCGTGCCGGTCTTGCCAGCGAGGTCGCTGCGCCCCAGGGATCGAGCGCGCGTCGCGGTCCCCTTGCGCACGACATCGCGGAGCATCGAATCCATCAGGTAGGCATTGCGGGGGTCAAGGACCCGCGCCGCGCTACGTGCCGCTTCGGGTGGATCGACCCGCGCAAGCACATTCCCTTCGTTGTCGCGGATCTCCTCGACGATATAGGGCTCGACCCGATAACCGCCGTTGGCAAAGACCGAATAGGCCGCGGCCATTTCCCATACCGAGGCGGATCCCGAGCCCAGCGCCAGGGTCAGATAGGGGGGGTGCCGATCGCGCTCGAAGCCGAATCGGGTTGCGAAGTCCTGCGCATAGGGCGGGCCGATGGACTCCAGCAACCGGATCGCCACCATGTTCTTCGATCGCGCGAGGGCCTCGCGCAGGGACATCGGGCCGTCGTACTTGTTGTCATAGTTCTTGGGCTCCCAGTCCTTGCTGCCGGTGACACCCGCGGTGTAGCTGAGTGGCTCGTCGTCGAGCATGCTGGCCGGGCTGTATCCCTTTTCCAGCGAAGCGCTGAAGATGAAGGGCTTGAAGCTCGAGCCCGGCTGGCGGTGACCCTGAGTGACGTGATTGAATTTGCTCAGCTCGTAGTCGAAGCCGCCGACCAGCGCCCGGATGCGGCCGGTCGCCGGATCCATCGAGACCAGTGCGGCCTCGACCTCCGGCAGTTGCAGCAGTTCCCACCCCGCTTCCAGCTGCCGAATGCGGACGATCGCGCCGGGTTTGACCCGCTTGGCGTTGGGAGCGCGCTCCGACAGCATCGGGGCGGCGAAGCGCAGGCCCTTGCCCGTGAGCTCGATGGTCTCGCCACGGCGATACACCAGCACCCGCTTGGACGAGGCCTCGAGGACCAGGGCGGCCAGGAGATCGCCGAAGTCCGGGTGTTCGGCCAGGGCCTCGTCCAGCCGTTCATCCTGCTCAGAGTCGATGCCGGTCAGGTCGAAGAAGGCCTCGGGTCCCCGATAGCCGTGGCGGCGGTCATAGTCGAGCACGCCGCCACGCAGGGCGTCATAGGCGGCCTGCTGGTCGGTGGATGATATTGTCGTGGTGACCCGGATGCCGAGTTCATAAGCACGTTCGCCGAACTGCTCGACGGCGATGCGTCGGGCCATCTCGGCGACGTAGGCGCCCGGAACCGAGCTGAGTTCCAGCGCCGAGCCCGATGCTTCGGCGCTGTCAGCGAGTACGACTGGAGCCGCCAGCGATGCCTCGAATTCCGCATCGGTGATCGAGCCGAGTTCGTGCATTCGCCTCAGAACGTAGCTCTGGCGCAGCTTTGCGCGCTTCGGGTTGACGACAGGGTTGTAGGCGGAGGGAGCCTTGGGCAGGCCTGCCAGCATGGCTGCCTCGGAAATGCTCAAGTCCTGAAGAGTCTTGCCGAAATAGGTCTTGGCTGCGGTCGAAAAACCATAGGATCTCTGCCCCAGGTATATCTGATTCAGATACACCTCCAGGATCTGGTCCTTGGTGAGATTGTTCTCGATCTTGAGGGACAGGAGAATCTCGTAAAACTTGCGGCTGAGGGTCTTCTCGCGGGACAGGAAGAAATTGCGAGCGACCTGCATGGTGATGGTCGAGGCGCCCTGCGAGCGTCCGCCCGAGACCAGGTTGGCGACGGCAGCACGCGCGATGCCGAGCGTATCGACCCCCGGGTGTTCGTAGAAGCGCTCGTCCTCGGCCGCGAGGATGGCCTGCTTGAGGGTCTCCGGGACGTTGGCGATGGGCACGAAGCTTCGCCGCTCCTGGCCGTACTCGGCGAGCAACTGGCCATCTGTCGTGAAGATGCGCAACGGGAGCTTGGGTTTGTATTCGGAGAGCAGCTCGATGGATGGGAGTTTTGGCCAGGCGGTGATCGCGAAGACGGCGATGCCGGCCAGGCCGATGACGGCGGCTCCGATCAGGGCTGCAATGGTAAGTGCGACCCAGCGCATGGGATTTCCGGGACGGTTGGAGGACGCCGATTATAGTTCCCGCCCCCGGTCCTCTCCAGTCGGGACCGTATCGAAATCTTCCTTTACAGTCCCGGTGGTTGTTGTTAGGATTTCAAGTTAATTGTGGGTAATGCGCGCAAAATTTTGATTTCTAAGGAATTTTTAGGTGCCTGAGATTCCATTTCTGTCTCGGAAGGTGCGCCCACTGATCGGCGTCGACATCTCGTCGTCATCGGTCAAGATGGTGGAATTGGCCGGCGATCCGAAGCTCGGGTACCAGGTCGAGCGCTACGCGATCGAACCCCTTCCCCGAGAAGCCGTCGCCGACGGCAATATTGCCAACCTTGAGGCGGTGGCCGAGTCCCTGCGCCGCTGCCTCCGGCGCATGGCCAGCAATACCAAGTCGGTCGCCATGGCATTGCCTGCCTCATCGGTCATCACCAAGCGCATCGTATTGCCGGGTGGCCTGCGGGAGCAGGAAATGGAGCTGCAGGTCGAGTCCGAGGCGAACCAGTACATCCCTTTCGCGCTGGAAGAAGTGAATCTCGACTTCCAGATCCTCGGCCAGGTGGGTGACAGCGATGATGTCGATGTCATGATCGCCGCGTCGCGCAAGGAGAAAGTCGAGGACCGCATCGCCGCGGCCGAATCGGCAGGGCTCAAGGCGCAGGTGGTGGACGTCGAATCCTTCGCAGCGCTGGCCGCCTTCGAGCTGGTTGCCGGGGCGGTCCCTGGCGGGAGCAACGGCAAGATCATGGCGCTGGTGGATGTGGGCGCCAATTCGATCGATATCACCGTGTTGCGCGATGGCAATCAGGTCTATGCCCGGGAGCAGAGCTTCGGGGGAAATCAGCTGACCCAGGATGTCGCGCGGCAGTACGGCATGAGTTTCGACGAGGCTGAGTCCGCCAAGCGGACGGGCAGCCTGCCCGAGAACTACGAGAGCGAACTGTTGCGGCCCTTCATGGATGGCCTCGCGCTTGAAGTGTCGCGTGCGCTCCAGTTCTTCTTCACTTCCACCCAGTTCAACCAGGTGGACCAGATCGTCCTGGCCGGAGGCTGCGCAAGCATCCCCGGCCTGCCCGACGTGGTGACGGGGCGAACCCAGGTGCCGACCATGGTCGCCAACCCGTTCTCGTCGATGACCCTGTCTTCGAAGGTACGGCCGAAGAGCCTGATGGCTGACGCCCCGGCGCTGATGGTGGCTTGCGGTCTGGCCTTGAGGAGATTCGATTCATGATTCGCATCAACCTCCTGCCGCACCGCGAGCAGCGGCGTGCCGAGCGACGCAAGCAGTTCTACGCCCTGCTTGGTCTGATGGTCCTGCTCGGCGGGCTCGTTGCCTTCGTCGGGCATCTCTTCGCCACCGCCCAGATCGAGGCCCAGGAGGCGCGCAATCGCTTCATCGAGTCGGAAAACTCCGCCCTCGACAAGCAGATCGCGGAGATCCGCCGCCTGCGCGAACAGATCGACGCGCTGCTGTCCCGCAAGGCGGTCATCGAGAACCTCCAGGGTCACCGGAACGAGTCGGTGCTGCTGTTCAACGAACTGGCGAGTCAGATGCCGGAGAGTGTCTATCTGACCAACGTCGAGCAGGACGCGGACAAGGTCACCATCTCTGGCTATGCCCAGTCCAATGCGCGCGTCTCGACCCTGATGCGCAACATGGATGGGTCGCCGCACCTCAAGGATCCGCAGCTGCTCCAGACAAAGATCATGATCCTCGTGAAAAACGAGGAAGGACACTTTGATCTGGTGGATCCGAAGGACCTGAGGGGGAATGAAGTGGATCCGCGGCGCGTCACGCAGTACGCCATGACGGTGAAGATCGAGCGGCCTGAGCCCGAGTCGGGCGAGGAGGCGAAATAATGGCTACGTCCTCCCTCAACGACAAGATCAAGTCCGTCGACTTGCAGCGGCTTGCCCAGGATTTTCAGGGGCTGGATCCCAATGATCCCGGTGTCTGGCCACTCGCGCCGCGCATCGCCGCCTTCATCGCCACCTTCGTGGCAGTCGTGGCCGCTGCCTGGTGGTTCGACTGGAAGCCGCTGGGTGAGCAACTGGAGGCAGCCCAGGCCACCGAATTCGAACTCAAGCAGAAGTGGACTGCGAAGAAGCGGCAGGCGGTAAATCTCGATGTGTATCGCGAGCAACTGGCTGAAATCGACCGGGAATTCGGGGCCTTGCTGCGGCGCCTGCCCAACAAGGCGGAAATGGATTCCCTGCTCGCCGACATCAACCAGGCGGGCCTCGGCCGCGGCCTGCTGTTCGAACTGTTCCGGCCCGACGTGGACGTCATTCACGACTTCTACGCCGAGATGCCGATCAATATCGTTGTTGCCGGCTCGTTCCACGATCTCGGGGCGTTTGCCCAGGACATCACTCAGATGCCTCGGATCGTCACGCTGAAGGACGTCAGGCTGGCGATGGACAAGAAGGCGGTGATGCGGCTGACCGGAAAGGCCGTGACGTACCGCTACCTGGATGACGACGAGCTTGCCGCCAACCAGACGCCAGCGAAGGGAAAGTGACATGAGGCCCTACTCACAGATTTCCGCCCATGGCTGGGCTGCCCTGCGGCTCCTGCTGCTGACGCTCGCCGTCGGCAGTCTTTGGGGCTGCGCCGACAATCAGCAGGACATCGAGGCCTGGATGGCTGAGCAGGCGGCGTCCATGCGGGGCAAGGTGGATCCTCTGCCCGAGATCAAGATTGCGGACACCGTTGATTACACCGGCTATGACTATCCGGACCCGTTTCGACCGGTGTCGCGGGAGGTGCAGGTTGCACGCTCCACCAGCGCGTTTCGTCCCGATCTGACCCGCCGGCGGGAGCCGCTCGAAGCCTATCCCCTCGAAACCCTGAGTTTCGTGGGTGTGCTGGAAATGGAAGGCGAGGCCGTGGCCCTGATCCGGGCGAGCGACGAGTCGGGGACGAGCACGCTCTATCAGGTGCGCCGGGGTAATTACATGGGGCAGGACTTTGGCATGGTGTCCGATATCGGCGAGTCCGAGCTGACCCTCAAGGAACTGGTGGAAGATTTGAACGGCGAGTGGGGCGAACGGTTGACTACCCTGCAGATCCAGGAGTCGTAGGAGCAATCATGACAATCAAGACGAACACCCTTCGAACGTTCGCCGCGCTGCTGGTCAGCGCCGCCGTGGCAATCGGATTCGGACCCGCTGCGTCGGATTTAGCCCATGCGGCAGACGCCGCCGCGGCGATCGGGAAGAACAGCATTCAGGCTATCGAGGTCAACGACCAGGGTGGCCAGGTCGTGATTCGGCTGACCCTGTCCGAGGAAGTCGCCGCTCCGCCCCCGAGCTTCAGCGTCATGACGCCGCCCCGCATCGCCTTCGACTTTCACGGCACCAGCAATGGCCTCGGCACCACCGTCCAGAAGCTCGATGTCGGCGCGCTTCGCAGCGCGAACGTCGTGCAGGTCGGTGACCGGACCCGCGTCGTGCTGAACCTGAACCAGGCCATGCCCTACGACACGCGGGTGGACGGCAAGCACGTGTTCGTCACGCTGACGCGCTCGGTCGCCAGTCAGGACACCGCGACCCAGGCTGCGTACGCCAACTTCAGTGCAAACAAGGGCAGCGCCAGTGGCGTCGGCGATCGCTCGATTCGGGATGTCGCATTCCGCCGCGGCCAGGATGGCGAGGGGCGGATCGTTGTCGAACTGCCGTCGCCTGACACCGCCATTGACATTCGTCGCATGGGTTCGAGCCTGGTGGTGGAGTTCCTCAAGACGACCCTGCCGGAGCCGCTGCGTCGGCGCCTGGACGTCACCGATTTCGGAACCCCCGTCACCGAGATCGCCACCCAGGAGCAGGGCGGGGCGGTGCGCATGACCATCACACCGCAGGGCCTCTGGGAACACAACGCTTACCAGAGCGATAACCAGTTCGTCCTCGAAGTGAAGCGGGTGATCGAAGACCCCCGCAAACTGGTGCAGGGCCACGGGCCCGGCTACCACGGCGAAAAGCTGTCGCTCAACTTCCAGAACATCGATGTGCGTTCGGTGCTGCAGGTCATCGCCGACTTCACCAACTTCAACATCATCACCAGCGATTCCGTGCAGGGCAGCCTGACGCTGCGGCTGAAAGACGTGCCCTGGGATCAGGCCCTCGACATCATTCTTCAGGCCCGGGGCCTGGACAAGCGCAAGAACGGCAACGTGATCTGGATCGCGCCGCGGGACGAGCTCGCTGCCCGCGAGAAGCTGGAGCTCGAAGCCAAGCAGCAGATCGGCGAACTCGAGCCGCTGGTGACCGAGACCTTCCGCATCAACTATCACCAGGCGCGCAGCATCGCCAACTTCCTGTCCCAGGAGAAGCAGAGCATCCTCTCCAAGCGCGGCAGCGTGGTCGTGGATGAGCGCAGCAACAAGCTCTTCGTTCAGGACGTCCCGAGCAAGCTCGATGAGCTGCGCTCCCTCATCGCGGAGATCGACCTGCCCGCCCGGCAGGTGCTGATCGAGGCCCGTATCGTCGAAGCGAGCGACACGTTCTCCCGCGACCTTGGGGCGCGTCTCGGCTTCGGCTCCATGCTCGGTGGCAAGACGGCCGCCAACGGCTTCCCCCAGTACAACATCGGTGGCGGCCTCGAGCAGACGGGCTTTACCGGCGGACTGATTGAAGATCAGCCTGTTTTTGGCGACAACCAGGCGGTGAATCTGGCGGCCAGCCCGGACAATGGCCTTGCGCCGGGTCTGCTCTCGCTGGTGCTCTGGAACGCCAAGGCGACCCGCTTCCTCGACCTGGAGATTTCCGCCCTCGAGGCTGACGGTCGCGGCAAGGTGGTCTCCCGCCCGAAAGTCATGACCGCCGACCAGATCGAGGCACTGATCGAGCAGGGTACCGAGATTCCCTACCGGGAGGCCACCAGCTCCGGCGCCGCGTCGGTGTCGTTCCGGAAAGCGACCCTGTCCCTGCGCGTCAAGCCACAGATCACGCCGGACGGTCGCGTGCTGATGAGCCTCGAGATCAACAAGGACAGCCCCCAGGCTACCGAGCTGACCGCGGGCGTGCCGATTGATACCAAGCATGTCCGCACCGAGGTTCTGGTCGAGAACGGTGGTACCGTCGTCATCGGTGGCATCTATGTCCAGGACACCGGCACTGCGACCAACAAGGTGCCGCTGCTCGGCGACATCCCGGTCGTTGGCCATCTCTTCAAGCAGACGACCCGGCGTGACAACAAGACCGAACTGATCGTGTTCATCACCCCCCGAATCGTCGAAGATCATCTCGTGTCGCGCTGATCGGCACCACGATCCATTGGAGTGTTCATGTTGAAAACTATTGCATCGCGACTCGCTGTCGGCGCCCTGTCGCTCTTCCTCGTGGCCTGCGGCGGTGGTGGCGGCGGCGAAGACACCTGCTTTGGCTGCACCCCCAGCACAGGCGGCACCACGGCCCAGCCCAGGACCATGGCGATTCAGCTGTCCGCCGCGACGATCAAGACTGACAACTCGGAATCTTCGGAGATCGCGGTTACGGTACTCGATTCGGACAACGCGCCGATCCAGGACCAGACCGTGACCTTCTCGGCCGAGCGCGGACAACTGACCGCCGCGACCGCGACCACCGACACGTCGGGCGTCGCGACGGTGAGCTTCCGCAGCGGCACCAACGAATTTGCCAACCGGACCGGCTCGGTCGTGATTCGCGCCGGTAGCCTGTCGCGCACCGTGACTGTGGTCATCGCAGGCTCGACCATTTCGGCTGTGCCGCCGTCCTCGACCCAGCTGGAGGTGGGCGAGTCGGTGAACCTGAGACTGGTAGTGCGGGATGCTGCAAGCGACGGCGTATCAAACCAAAAGGTCAAGGTATCTGCGACGGGCGATGGCTCGGTGCGAATCGATGGCGAATCTGGCGCAGTTGAAAAATTGTCGGGTGCCGACGGCAGCGTTACGGTCGCGATCGAAGGCGCGGGTACCGGTGATGTGTCGGTTCAGGCCGAATGGCTAGATGCCAAGGGCGACTCTTCCGTTGCTGCAAAGACCGACTTCAGTGTCCAGGGGGCTGGCGGCGCTTTGGCAGTGCTGACCGACTCGGGTTTGTCGCCCGCGGCGGCGCGTCTCAACACCTCTGTGCCGGTCACGGTCAACGTACCGGCAACCGTGAATGGCACAGGAGTGACCCATATGCGATTCGGTTCGTCGTTCGGAACGTGGTCCTCCGGTGCAGCAACCCTGAAGCGGTCGGTTTCGACGGGTGGAGCGGTTAGCACTGTGATCGCAGAAAGCCTGAGTGTGGGCGGCACCGCAGGGGTCAACAGTATTTCGGTACAGGCCCTAAACGTTTCGGGAACGACCGAGACCGTGCTTGCGACCGTGTCTCACGAAATCTCCGTGACGGCAGCTCCCGCCAGCGCGAGCCGAATTACCCTGCAAGCGTCTGCGACGACAATCCCGGTCAGTACAGACGATGTCACCAGTACATCCCTTTTGACCGCGACGGTTCGGGATGCGAGCAACAACGTCGTCGGTGATGCCGATGTGGTCTTCACAATGGTCAACGACACCGGCACCGGCGCCGCGATCGCACCGGTCGTCAGCCGCAGCAATGCGAGCATCAGCAATGGAGCACTCGGACAGGCCGAGAGCGTGTTCACGGCGGGACGGATCCCAACGAACCAGTCGTTCCAACTGCGTGCCGCGTTGGTTGACAATCCAGCGGTGTTTGCCGATTTGCCGGTCACCGTTGGCGGAGGTGCGGCTTCCGTCACTCTGGGTCAGAGTACGGTCATCGAGCACGTCGCATCCGATACAGCCTATTCGCTCCCAATGTCCGTGCAAGTGACCGATGCCAGTGGTGCCGTTTTGGAGGGTGCGCGCGTCTCCCTGTCGGTCTGGCCACTTGGCTACGCACGGGGCGTTCGAGCTGGCACCGACTGCACGATTACCTACACGCCTGCGACTCGCCCGATTCCGGGGTCTTCAGTGTTTGAGGCCAATGAGGACGCCAATGAGAACTTGATTCTCGACTCCGGTGAGGATGTGGATGGCCCGGGGGGTATCCCGGATGGCCGCCTCACGCCCGCGGCCTCATCCGCCGGCGCAGTACCTGCGACTGCAACAACCGATGAAAGTGGTTTGGCGACCTTCGACTACATTTACCTGAAGAACTATGCACACTGGCTCAACGTGCGAGTTCGCGCCACGGTTGAGGTTCAAGGAACCGAGAAGCAAACTGAGTTGGTATTCACCTTGCCCGCTTCCGCTGCAGACGGAGACACCGACCCCTGCGTGCTCCCGCACTCGCCCTTCAACTGATCCACTTCCCCATCCCACTGGCGCCCCTTCGTATATCCTGCGAAGGGGCGTTTTCCTTGTGTCGTGATGACAGTGTCCAATATTTTCCTGGTCGGCATGATGGGTGCCGGCAAGACCACCATCGGGCGTGAGCTGGCGAAGCGGCTCGGCCGGCGCTTCGTGGACTGCGACCACGAGGTGGAGGCGCGCACCGGGGTGAAGATTCCAGTGATCTTCGAGATCGAGGGTGAAGAGGGGTTCCGGCGGCGGGAGACCCAGGCCCTGGAGGAGTTGAGCCGGGAGCCGGGGCTGGTGGTGGCGACCGGGGGCGGCATCGTGCTGGCGGATGAGAATCGCGCCATCCTGCGGGAGCAGGGCACGGTGATCTACCTGGACGTGGCGCCGGACGTGCTCTACGAGCGCACCCGTCATGACCGCAACCGCCCCTTGCTGCAGGTCGACAATCCCCGCAGGCGCATCCACGATTTGTACGCTGCCCGCGAGCCCCTCTACCGGGAGGTCGCCAGCCTGATCGTGCCGGGGCGGCGCGGCTCGCCGGCCGCCATGGCCAAGACCATCGAGCGCGAACTGGAGAAACTATGCGAACGCTGAACGTCGCGCTCGGCGAGCGCAGCTATCCGATCCACATTGCGAAGGGGCTGCGCCACCGGGCGGATATTGTCCTGCCCCATCTCAAGACCCGGCGGGTCGCGCTGATCAGCAACGAGACCGTCGCCCCGCTCTATCTGGCCGACGTCCGTTCGGCCCTCGAGGCGATCGGGGTCGGGGTCACGGCCATCGTGCTGCCGGATGGAGAGGTCTACAAGGACTGGGCGACCCTCAACCGGATCTTCGATGGCCTGCTCGAGGCCCGCTGCGAGCGCTCGACCACCCTGATCGCCCTGGGCGGCGGCGTCATCGGCGACATGGTGGGCTTTGCAGCCGCGACCTTCCAGCGCGGGGTGCCTTTCATCCAGATGCCGACCACGCTGCTGTCCCAAGTGGATTCCTCGGTGGGGGGCAAGACCGCGATCAACCACCCCCTCGGCAAGAACATGATCGGCGCCTTCCACCAGCCGCGACTGGTGATGGTGGACATCGAGACCCTCGATACCCTGCCCGACCGGGAACTCTCGGCCGGCATGGCCGAGGTCATCAAGTACGGACTGATCCGCGATCCCGACTTCTTCGACTGGCTCGAAGCGAACATGGCCGCCCTCATGGCGCGGGACGCTGACGCCCTGGCCGACGCCATCGCGCGCTCGTGTGCCAACAAGGCCGAAGTGGTGGCCGAGGACGAGACCGAGCAGGGTGTCCGCGCGACGCTGAACCTGGGCCACACCTTCGGCCATGCGATCGAGGCCGGCATGGGCTATGGCTCTTGGCTGCACGGCGAGGCGGTGGCGGCGGGGGCGATGATGGCGGCGGAGCTGTCGCGCCTGCGGGGCTGGCTCGACGAGGCCGCGGTGGCGCGGATCGAAGCCATTCATGTGGCGGCCCGCCTGCCGGTTCGCGGGGCGGCGCTCGAGGTGGCGCGCTACCTCGAGCTCATGGCCCACGACAAGAAGGTCGAGGACGGGCGCCTGCGCCTGGTCCTGCTTCAGGCGATTGGCCGAGCCGTCATCGACGGCGCCTCGCCTCCCGATCTGATCGAGCAGGCGATCCGGGCGCGCCTCGATGGCTGAGGCGGGGCTGGCGCCCTATGCAGTCAGCGATGCCAATTCGCGGGGGCGTCGCCTGGTCGAGGAGGCGCCGACTGCGCGGGGCGAATTCCAGCGGGACCGGGACCGCATTGTGCATTCCACCGCCTTCCGGCGCCTCGAGTACAAGACCCAGGTCTTCGTCAATCACGAGGGCGACCTCTTCCGCACCCGCCTGACCCACAGCATCGAGGTGGCCCAGATCACCCGCAGCGTGGCGCGGGCCCTGTCCCTCAACGAGGACCTCGCCGAAGCGGTCGCGCTGGCGCATGACCTGGGCCATACCCCGTTCGGCCATGCCGGCCAGGATGCCCTGAACGACTGCATGAAGCCATTCGGCGGCTTCGAACACAATCTCCAGTCCCTGCGCACGATCGATCTGCTCGAGGAGCGCTACGCCGCGTTCGACGGGCTGAACCTGATGTACGAGACGCGGGAGGGCGTGCTCAAGCACTGCTCCCGCACCCATGCCCTGGCGCTGGGCGACCTCGGGCAGCGCTTCCTCGAGGGGCGCCAGCCGTCCCTCGAAGGCCAGCTCGCGAATGTCTGCGACGAAATCGCCTACAACAACCACGACGTGGACGACGGCCTGCGCTCGGGGCTGATCCAGCCCGAGCAGCTGGATGACGTCGAGCTGTTCGCGGTTGAGCGGCGCGCCGTGCTCGCCCGTCACCCCGGGCTTGCGGGCCGGCGCCTGGTCCACGAGACGATCCGGCGCATGATCAACCGCATGGCCGTGGATCTCATCCAGACCACCACCGAGAGGATCGAGGCAAACGGCATTGCGACCCTCGACGACGTGCACCGGGCGCCGCCGCTGGTGGCCTACAGCGATGCGCTGAAGGCGCCGCTGCGCGAACTGAAGCGCTTCCTGCGCGAGAACCTGTACCGCCATTACCAGGTCCTGCGCATGACCAACAAGGCGCGACGCATCATTCGCGACCTGTTCGACGCCTTTCTGGCTGAGCCGGCCCTGCTGCCGCCCCAGTATCAGGCCCGCGCGCGCGAAGACAAGGCACGCGCCATTGCCGATTACATTGCCGGCATGACCGACCGCTACGCGATGAAGGAGCACCGGCGCCTGTTTGCGGTGGGGGAGATCCACTGAGCGGCGGGCGGCTGCCCGGCAGCCCTCTTGTCGCGGCGCAAAAAAATCTTGAAACGAGCGCCTCCGCTGCGGTAAATTCGGGCTTCCGCCAGTATTATCGGATGGCTCCCTCCAGTTGAGCCCAGCAAGCCGGTGAGCTTTATGCGCCCCCGGCTTTTTTTGACGTCCGCACGCTTGTCGTGCTGCTGACGTCCCTGTCGGTGTCCGTCGTCGGCAGGGACGCGAGTTGTCGAGGAAAGACAGGATGGATTTCCCCCAGAAGCAGGGTTTGTACGACCCCCGGAATGAGCACGACGCCTGTGGCGTCGGCTTCGTCGCACACGTCAAGGGCCGCAAGAGCCACGACATCATTACCCAGGGCCTCGAGATTCTGAAGAACCTCGACCACCGGGGCGCTGTCGGTGCCGATGCCCTGCAGGGCGACGGCGCCGGCCTCCTGATCCAGATTCCCGACGCCCTCTACCGGGCCGACATGGCAGAGCGCGGTGTCGAACTGCCGCCGGCCGGCGAGTACGGGGTCGGCATGGTGTTCATGCCGAAGGAGATCGCCTCCCGCCTGGCCTGCGAGGAAGAGATCGAGCGCGCGATCCGCGCCGAGGGTCAGGTGCTGGTGGGCTGGCGCGACGTGCCGGTCAATGCCGAGATGCCCATGTCGCCGGCGGTCAAGGCCAAGGAGCCGGTGATCCGCCAGGTGTTCATCGGACGCGGACCGGACGTCATGGTCACCGATGCCTTGGAGCGCAAGCTCTACGTCATCCGCCGCCGCGCCGCCAATGCCATCATGGCGCTCGAGCTCGAGCACGCCAAAGAGTTCTACATGGTCTCCATGTCGGCGCGCACCGTGAACTACAAGGGCCTGCTGCTGGCGACCCAGGTCGGCGAGTATTTCGAGGATCTGGCCGACG
>JAGRGD010000150.1 GCA_020445665.1 Rhodocyclaceae bacterium | reverse complement strand
GGCCGCCTCGACGATCAGCGCGGCCGGCTCGCCGCCCCGGCTGGCGCGGTAGATGCGCCCGCCGCCGGGGAGGCCGAGCGCCGGCGTCGGGCCGAGCTGCACCACGTCCTCGAGGGGCTGGTTGTCGTAGCGCGCCGGCGGCAGCACCGCGTCCACCAGCTTCATCTTCTCGGCCAGCTTCGCCGCTTCGATGTCCGGCCGGGTCAGCCGGTAGGTGGTCGCCATGACCGCGGTGAACACCAGCGCGAAGGTCAGCATCACGCCGGCACTGCGCAGGGCCGTGGCGGAGGCGGTGTGCTCGGCGCTCATCGGCTGCCCCGCTTGTGGCCGAAGACCGCCGGCTGGGTGTTCATGTCGATCAGCGGCACGCAGATGTTCATCAGCAGCACCGCGAAGGCGATCCCGTCCGGATAGTTGCCGAAGCTGCGGATCATGTAGGCGATGAACGCGACGCCGCCGGCGAAGACCAGCTTGCCCCGCGGCGTGGTCGCGCCGGAGACCGGGTCGGTGACGATGAAGAAGGCCGCCAGCATCGTGCCGCCGCTGGCCAGGTGCAGGAGCGGCGAGGCGAAGCGTTCCGGGTGCATGCCCCACAGCAGCAGCGAGATCGCCGCCATCGTGGCGAGGAAGGCGAGGGGCAGGTGCCAGGTGATGACCCGCTGCCACAGCAGGTACAGGCCCCCCAGGCCGAAACCGGCGACGACCCACTCCCAGCCGGCCCCGCCGACCGCGCCGAAGGCGCTGCCCTGCATGATCTCGGCCACCCGGGCGTCGGCTCCGCCCTCGCGCAGGCCGGTGCGCAGCGCGTCCAGCGGCGTGGCGGCGGTGATCGCGTCGAGCTGTCGGTGGCCGCCGAAGATCAGGTCGAGCTGGTGGGAGACATCGAGACCAGCGGCGGGCCACTGGGACATCAGCGCCGGGAAGGCGACGATCATCGTGCAGAAGGCCACCATCGCCGGGTTGAACGGGTTCTGGCCGAGGCCGCCATAGAGATGCTTGGCGACCACGATGGCCGTCAGGGTGGCGACCACGACGATCCACCAGGGGGCGATCGAGGGCAGGGTCAGGGCGATCAGCCAGGCGGTGACGACCGCCGACAGGTCGCCCACGTACATCGCCACCGGCCGGCCGCGCAGGCGCAGCATCAGGGCCTCGGCGGCCACCGCGGTGACGGTCGCGAGACCGAGCTGGACCAGCACGCCGACGCCAAATTGCCAGCTCCAGGCCAGCACACCGGGCAATAGCGCGATCAGCACGTGCAGCATGATCTGCCGGACGCTGCGGGCCTGGCGGAGGTAGGGAGAGTGGCTCATTTCGATTCCGGCGGCTCGATCGTGGCGCCCGGGGGCTGGGTGCGGCGCGCCTCGATCTCGTCGATCTCGGCCAGCTTGTCGGCCGACAGGTTGTCGGTGTTGCGTGGCCTGACCTGGGATTTCTGCTGCTTGGCGCGCTCGAGCGCGGCAGCGATCAGGGCCTTCTTGGCCTCCTCGGCGGGCGACGTGGCCGGGGCGGCGGGGGCGTCGCCGGCGTCCTCCTTGTCGGCCAGCTTCTGGCGCGTGGCGGCGGCCTTGGCGGCCAGCTTCTCGGCCTTCTCGCGCTTTTCGCGCTCCTGGCGTTCGTTGCGGGCCTCGAAACGTTCGCGGGCCGAGTCCGCCGCCGACTTTTCCCGCTCCCGTGCCCAGATCTCGCCCTTGGTGTAGCGGAAGTAGTCCACCAGCGGGATGTTCGACGGGCAGACGTAGCTGCAGCAGCCGCACTCGATGCAGTCGAAGAGGTGGTATTCCTGGGCCTTGCCGAAGTTGTGGGCGCGGCCGTACCAGTACAGCTCGAAGGGCTGGAGGTCGGCTGGGCAGTGCTGGGCGCAGGTGCCGCAGCGGATGCAGGCCATCTCCGGCGGCGGTGGCGGCAGCAGGGTCGGGTCGCCGACCAGGATGCAGTTGGTGCCCTTGACCACCGGCGCGGTGGTGGTGGGCAGCGCGAAGCCCATCATCGGGCCGCCCATCAGGATGCGGTCGGTGCCGGGCAGGGGCTTGCCGGCGGCCAGCAGCGCGTCGATCGGGGTGCCGATCGCCACCTCGAAGTTGCCCGGCGCCTCGACGTTGCCGGCCACCGTGACGATCCGCGAGATCAGCGGCTCGGCATGGTCGATGGCGCGTGCCACCCGGTAGGCGGTGCCGACGTTGAAGCACTGCAGGCCGAATTCCACCGGGCGGCGGCCGGCCGCCACCTCGACGCCGGTGAGCACCCGCAGCAGCTGCTTCTCACCGCCGGCGGGGTAGAGGGTCGGGATGGCGACCACCTCGACGCCCTCGCGGGCCGCTTCGCGCATGGCCGCGATGGCCTCGGGCTTGTTGTCCTCGATGCCGATCAGCACCCGCTCGACCCGCAGCATGCGGGCCATGATCAGCGCGCCGCGGACGATCTCGCCGGCGCGCTCGCGCATCAGCATGTCGTCGCAGGTGATGAAGGGCTCGCACTCGGCGCCGTTGAGCACCAGGGTATGCGTCGGCTTGTCGCCCGGCCGCAGCTTGATGTGGCTCGGGAAGGTGGCGCCGCCCAGACCCACCACGCCGGCGTCGCGCAGAAAATCCCGCAGCTCGTCGCCGGGCATCGACTGCCACGGGATCGGCTCGCGCTCGATCCAGCGGTCTTCGCCATCCGACTCGATCACGACGCAGGCCGCCGCCAGGCCCGACGGGTGCGGCATGGTGCGCTCCTCGATGGCGCGCACGATGCCCGAGGTGGGCGCATGCACGGCCGCCGAGACGGGCCCCTCGGCCGCACCGATCGGCTGCCCCTTCAGGACCCGCTCGCCGGCGGCGACCATCGGCCGCGGCGTGCCGCCGATGCTCTGATGCAGCGGTACCACCAGCTGGGGCGCCAGCGGCAGCGGCGCGATCGGGCGCTGGGTCGAGGCCGTCTTGCGGCTGTCGGGCTTCACGCCGCCATGGAACTTGAAGAGCTTGGCGAGCATCAGGCGGCCCTGCTGATCGGGATCGTGGGGTACTTCCACTTCCAGTTCTGTACGGTCTCGGGGATCGGCTCCATCGTGATGCAGTCGACCGGGCAGGGCGCGATGCACAGCTCGCAGCCGGTGCACTCGGCCTCGACCACGGTGTGCATCTGCTTGGCCGCGCCGACGATGGCGTCCACCGGGCAGGCCTGGATGCACAGGGTGCAGCCGATGCAGGTCTGCTCGTCGATGATCGCGACGCACTTGGGCTTCTCGACGCCATGCTCCTCGTTGAGGGGCTTGTATTCGCGGCCGAGCAGGTCGGCCAGCTTGCGTACGCCTTCGTCGCCGCCGGGCGGGCACTGGTTGATGTCGGCGTCGCCGTCGGCGATCGCGTTGGCGTAGGGCCGGCAGCCCGGGAAGCCGCACTGCCCGCACTGGGTCTGGGGCAGGATCGCGTCGATCTTGTCCACCAGCGGGTCGCCCTGGACCTTGAAGCGGATCGCCGCATAGCCGAGGCCGGCCCCCAGGACGAGGGCGATACCGGCCATCACGAGCAGGGCTTCGAGCATCGCTTTCCCTTAGTACCGGTCGAGGCCGGCGAAGCCCATGAAGGCGAGGCTCATCAGGCCGGCGGTGACCATCGCGATCGCTGTGCCGCGGAAGACCACCGGCACGTCGGCGCCGTCGAGGCGCTCGCGGATGCCGGCGAAGAGGATCAGCGCCATCGTGAAGCCGACCGAGCTGCCGAAGCCGAACAGCAGCGACTCGAGCAGGTTGTGGTCCATCGAGACGTTGAGCAGGGGCACCCCGAGGACCGCGCAGTTGGTCGTGATCAGCGGCAGGTAGATGCCCAGCACCTGGTGCAGCACCGGGCTGGTCTTCTCGATGATCAGCTCGGTGAGCTGGACGATCGCCGCGATGACGACGATGAACGAGAGGGTGCGCAGGTAGGTGAGGTCGTTGGGCGCGAGCAGGTAGCGGTCGATCAGATAGCTCGTCCCGCTGCCCAGGGTCAGCACGAAGGTGGTGGCGTAGCCCATGCCGAGCGCCGTCTCGAGCTTTTTCGAGACGCCCATGAACGGGCACAGGCCGAGGACCCGCACGAACACGACGTTGTTCACGAGAACCGCGCCGAGCACGACGAAGATGTAGCTGCTCATTGTCGCGTGATGACTGTCAATCGCGGGATTATCCCAAGTCGCGGGTGGGGCGCCAACCCTGATTCCGTCACAGGTATGTCGATCGCGTCGTTGAGCAAGGCCCGTGGGTGGCTCATCCGCAGGCCCGCACGCACTCGCCCACCAGGGCCGGGCCCCGGTAGACGAGGCCGCTGTACACCTGGATCAGGCTGGCGCCGGCCTCCAGCTTGGCCTTCGCGCCGGCCCCGTCGAAGATGCCGCCGACGCCGATGATCGGCACCTCGCCCCCCAGCGCCTTGGCCAGCGCCGCGAGCACCTCGGTGGAGGGCTTGAACACCGGTGCCCCGGACAGGCCGCCGGCCTGTTCGCCGTTGGGGATGCCCTGGACCGCGTCGCGGGCAATCGTGGTGTTGGTGGCGATGACGCCGTCGATGCGGTGGCGGCGGAGTGCATCGGCGATGGTGCCGATCTGCTCGGCGTCCAGGTCCGGCGCAATCTTCAGGGCCATCGGCACATAGCGGCCGTGCTGGTCGGCGAGCCGCTGCTGGGCGGCCTTCAGCGGGCCGAGCAACTGGTCGAGTTCGGATTCGCCCTGCAGCTGGCGCAGGTTCTTGGTGTTCGGCGACGAGATGTTGATCGTCACGTAGCTCGCCAGCGGGTACACCTTCTCGAGGCAGGCCAGGTAGTCGTCGGTGGCGCGCTCGATCGGCGTGTCGGCGTTCTTGCCGATGTTGATGCCGAGCACGCCGCGGAACTTCGCCCGGCGCACGTTGGCCACCAGGGCGTCGACGCCGTGGTTGTTGAAGCCCATGCGGTTGATGATGCCCCGCACCTCGGGCAGCCGGAACATCCGCGGCCGCGGGTTGCCCGGCTGGGCGCGCGGCGTGATGGTGCCGATCTCGATGAAGCCGAAGCCCATCCGCGCCAGGCCGTCGATTGCTTCGCCGTTCTTGTCGAGCCCCGCGGCCAGGCCGACGCGGTTCGGAAAGGGGATCCCCATCACCGTCGTCGGGGTGCCGGGCAGGGGGCGCGCCGCGGGCAGCAGGCCGCCGGCCAGGCGCAGGCCGCCGATGGCGAATTCGTGGGCCGTCTCGGCGTCGCAGGAGAACAGCAGGGGGCGGATCAGTGGGTACATGGCGCGCGATTGTATCGCAGCGCACAAGCCGGCGTCGGCGCGGTGGGCCTGTCCTCTTCCGAACGCACCCCATCCCCACCCCGGTCGAACAGGACTGGCTTTGCACAGCCGGCGTTGGGCGGGTTGGGATTGGGTTGGGGGTTCCGTCACGTCGACCCCATCCCCACCCCGACCCTCCCCCTGAAGGGGAGGGGGCTCTGTCAGCGGTCGCGATAGACCCGTCGCCCCAATTTCCGATCGCGGCCGCCCCTCCCCTGACAAGGGGGAGGCTGGGAGGGGGATGGGGTTTCGCGCCACGCCGCGATGCCCGTTTTCCCCTCCCCATCACCCAGACCTGGCAGCGCACAGCCAATCCGTTCGGCGGGCACGAAGCCGTGCTTCGCGAATTCCCCGAGCCTCCCCTTGAGCAACTGTGTTTGAAGTCAAGTGAAGTGAATCGATTCATCCCAGTCTGTTCCGGTTCGAACTATCGCGTTGAGGATGGTGAGCAGCTTTCGCATGCAGGCGACGATGGCGACTTTTTT
>JAGRGD010000149.1 GCA_020445665.1 Rhodocyclaceae bacterium | reverse complement strand
TGCCAAGCCTGCTCGAGTTCGGCGGCCAGGAAGGCCGGTGGATGGCCGGAGACCAGCCATTTCGGAGCCAGCATGCTCGCCGGGCGGCAAGCCAGGGCCTCGAGCAGGGAGATGCCGTCCTGGTGGGCGTGGCCGTCGACGCTGGGCAGGGCCACGTCGACCAGAATCAGGTCAAAGTGCTGCTGGCCAACGATTTCGAGGGCCGTGGCCGCACTGCCCACGCCGAGGACCCGAGCCGGTACGGCGGCGGCCAACCACTCCACCATGTCGTGGCGCCACACCGCGTCGTCGTCGACGACCAGGATGCGGGTCGAGGAACGCGCATCGCCGGCCTCGCAGCGCGGCGGCTGATGGCGCCCCGGCAGAGGCAGGGTGAACTCGAAGCAGGAGCCTTGGCCCGGTCCGTCGGATAGAGCGCGGATCCGCCCCCCCATGCCGAGCACCAGGCGGCGACTGATCGCCAAGCCGAGGCCGAGCCCCCCTTGGCGACGAGTGCCCTGCGAAAAGGGTTCGAAGAGGCGGGCTTGCAAGGCGGGTTCCAAGCCTTCGCCACTGTCCTTGACCTGCACCAACAGGTGGGAACCCCCGGGCAGTTCATCGAAGTGGATTTCCACCCCTCCTTCGGTGGTGTGGCGTAGTGCGTTCTGGAGCAGGTTGGACAAGACCTGCGCACAGCGCTCGGGGTCGGCATGCGCGTGGATCGGCCCCTCCCCGACCACGCGGAGCTGCAGGCCCTCTTCGTCGAAGCGTGGCTGCAGCCGCCGGGCGACGGCCTCGGCGACCTCGTGCACGTCGCAGTCCTGCGGTTGGAAGCTGCTCTTGCCGACGTCGAGGCGTGACAAGTGCATCAGGTCGTCGACCAGCGTGTGCAGATGACGGGCCGCGCCATGCAGATCCTGTTGGGCACGTTCGGCCGCCTCGGCCGTGCGATACGCTCCCTGTTGCAGCAGGTCGAGCATGCCGAGCATCGCCGTCAGCGGGGTGCGCAACTCGTGCCCGGTACTACGCAGCAGGTTTTCTTGAGCGGCGACCGAGGCCTGCAGTCGTTCATTGGCGTCCTGCAGTCGCGAACCAACCGCATTGGCGCGGCCAAGGGCTCCGCTGTGATAGGTGCTGACCATCAGCAGCAGGTCGTAATCGAAGGCGCGGTTGAGGCGATCGGTGGCGTCGATCAGACCAAGGCGATCATCGGCCGGCCACCGTTCCAGCAATTCGCGCAGCACGATGCGGCGCAGATTGTGGTGGCCGAGCATGGTCAGCTCGAGCGGCATGCCGATGACCAAGTGTGCCCGGGTCATGCGGATCGCCAGCAGACCACGCTCGTGGGCGTCGGGGGGAGCGCTCAGAAAGGCCTTCAGCCACTCGACCAAGGAAGCGTGCAGCTTGGCCAGCTTCTCCGCGGACTCGATGAAAGGCATCGCCTCGGTCGAGTCCTGAATGGTGTGATAGAAGGCGTCGGCGACTTCGACGCCGCGGTCCATCAAGAGGTAGCGCAGGTCCTGCAGATCGGGCGGCGGTCCCAAAAAGGGCAAGGCCGCACGCAGGGTTTCGCGCGGATTCAGCGCCTCGGGCAGCGGCAGCGAGGACATGGTGGTGGTGGTGCCGGAAGGCAGGGCTCAGGCGATGCCCTGCTCCTCCAACCAGCGTTGCGCATCGAGGGCGGCTGCGCAACCAGCGCCGGCGGCGGTGATTGCCTGGCGGTAGTCGGGGTCGTGCACGTCGCCGGCGGCGAAGACGCCTTCGACGTTCGTCGCGGTGCCTTCTCCGCCCAGCTTGACGTAGCCCTTGTCATCGAGATCGATCACGCCCTTGAACAGTTCCGTATTCGGCGTATGGCCGATCGCGATAAAGAGTCCCTTGCACGCCAGTTCGCGGCGCTGCTTCGACTTCACATTCTCGAGTTGGACGGCACGGATGACGTCGTCGCCGAGGACGTCGACCACGACCGAGTCCCATACGGGCACGATCTTGCCCTTCTCGACTAGGCGGAAGAAGCGATCCTGCATCGCCTTGCTGG
>JAGRGD010000148.1 GCA_020445665.1 Rhodocyclaceae bacterium | reverse complement strand
TGTCCTCGTTCTCGGTCAGGCGGTCGAACTCGACGCCGCCCTTGGCCGCCGCGATGAAGGCGCCGTGGGTCTGGCAGACGCCCTTCGGCTTGCCGGTGGTACCGGAGGTGTAGAGCATCACCGAGATGTCACCGGCGCTGCCCTTGCCGATCTCACCGTTCAGGAAGTCGGACTGGTTGCGGTCGTGGATGCGCCCCATCTCCTGCAGCTCGTCCAGCCCCATCAGCATGGTCTGGGTGTAGTGGCGCATGCCGCGGGCGTCGTCGTAGATCACATGCTCGAGGAGCGGCACCTCGTCGGCGATCTCGAGCATCTTGTCCACCTGCTCCTGGTCCTCGACCACGGCGAACCGGATCTCCGCATCCAGCAGCACGTAGGCCATCTCCTCGGCCACCGCGTCCTGGTAGAGCATCACCGGGATGCCGCCGAGGCACTGGCAAGCCGCCACCGACCAGTACAGGCGCGGGCGATTGTCGCCGATGATCGCCAGGCGGTCGCCACGACGGAAGCCCATCTCGGCGAGACCGCAGGCGATGGCCCGCACGTTCTCGGCGACCTGGGCCCAGGTGTAGGTCTGCCAGATGCCGTATTCCTTCTCGCGCATCGCCGGGCGCTGGGGGCGGACCTTGGCGTGATGCATCAGCAGGCGCGGAAACGTGTCGAGCGCGGACGCAGATTGCCCGTTGGAGTCGGACATCCCCTACCCTCCTTGTTGTCTTGCGTGTCTCCTCACCCCGCGCCGGTTCCCGGCTGCGGTTGCGGCGCAGGGGCGCGCCGCGGTGGTTTTTTTCAGGCCCGCAGTCTTGCAGGGCAAGTTTGCGCAACTGTTTTTCAAATGTACTCAATTGTTGCGAAACCCTTGTGCGGCGCGGCATTGCGGCGAATGACGTGCCGACGACCCGCCCCTGCAAACGCATCTGTCATCCCGTGTCGACGCGCGACACCCGCTCACCTCGCGGCACATCCGCCGATGGCGCGTCCCGGCGCGATCCTGGCGGTCGTTCATGCTGCCCTGCCAGAGCGCGGCGCCAGATTCCCGCGGCCGAGCACGAGTCCGGCACGGCCTGCTGCGCCCCCCACGGACGGCTTCCGGCCAATGCCGGTCACGAAACCGTCATCGACGCCCGCTAGGGTGGGGCGCTTCGCCCAACGACCCCCACGAGGACGCCGTGAGATTCCGCCCTTCCGCCGCAGCCGTCGCCATCTCCCTTGCCATCGCCAGCCTGGTCGCCGGCTGCGGGGGCAGTTCGAGCAACAAGGACAACACCCCGGCACCGGCCGAGACGGCACGCGCCTTCAATCGCGTCGCGTCCTTCTTTGTCTGCAACCAGCTGGGCAGCTCGTGCGAATCCGATGACGAGACCGCCGCCGAGATCGTCGCCGCCAGCAGCGACGGCATGACCCTGATCTACTCCAACAGCCCGGCCAATTCCGTGGGTTTCGTGGACATCACCGACCCGGCCGCGCCGGCCGGTCTCGGCGGCGTCGCGCTGCCGGGCGAGCCGACCTCGGTCGCCGTACTCGGCGGCCGCGCCCTGGTCGCCGTCAACACCTCGGCGGACTTCGTGAACGTCGCCGGCCAGCTGGTCGTGGTCGATATCGCGACGCGCAGCATCGAGGCCACCATCGCGCTGGCCGGCCAGCCGGACTCGATCGCCGTCAGCCCGGACGGCAGCCACGCCGCCGTGGTGATCGAAAACGAGCGTGACGAAGATCTGGGCGACGGCACGCCGCCCCAACTGCCTGCCGGCCTGGTGCAGATCATCGATACCGCGGGCGCGCCCGCCAGCTGGGCCGTGCGCGACGTGGCCCTGACCGGGCTGGCCGATCTCTACCCCACCGACCCCGAGCCCGAGTACGTGGATATCAACGCCGACGGCCAGGCCGTCGTGACGCTGCAGGAGAACAACCACCTGGTCCTGATCGACCTGGCGAGCGGCGCGGTCACCGGCGACTTCAGCGCCGGAACGGCCGATCTTGTCGGCGTCGATCTCACCGACGAGCGCCCCAACCGGGTCGCCCAGACCGAGACGGCCACGGCTGTGCTGCGCGAGCCGGACGGCGTGAGCTGGCTGTCCACCACCCACTTCGCGACCGCGGACGAAGGCGACCTGAATGGCGGCAGCCGGGGCTTCACGATCTTCGACACCGCCGGCACGCGCGTCTTCGAGGCCGGCACGATCCTCGAGTACGAGTCGGCCCGCCTCGGCCACTACCCGGACCGGCGCTCCGACGCCAAGGGCAATGAGACTGAGAACGCCGAGTACGCGCAGTTCGGCGACGACAAGCTGCTCTTCCTGTGCTCGGAGCGGGCCAGCCTGGTGTATGTCTTCGACGTCTCCGACCCGGCCGCCCCGGTGCACCTCCAGACCCTGCCGGCGGCCCTCGGCCCCGAAGGGGTGCTGGCGATCCCGTCGCGGGATCTGGTGATCGCTGCCAGCGAAGAGGACGCCCGCGGCGACGCCTTCCGCTCGGCCCTGAACATCTACCAGCGCCAGGACGGCACGCCGCGCTATCCGACCCTCCGCTCGGCCGACCGGGCCGATGGTTCTCCGATCCCGTGGGGCGCCCTGTCGGGCCTCGCCGCCGACGCGTCGGACGCCAGCCGCCTGTATGCGGTGGACGACAGCTTCTACGCCGGCAACCGCATCTTCTCGATCGACATCGGCCAGAGCCCTGCCCTGATCGCCGCCGAGATGCCGATCCTCGACTCGGCCGGCGTGCTGGCCGGCCTGAGCGTGCCGGCCGCGGCAGACGGCGATGCCGACGCCACCTTCGATGCCGATGACCTGGCGGCCATGCTCAACGCCGACGGCACCGTCAATCTGGACCCGGAGGGCATCGCGGTCGCCAGCAGCGGCGGCTTCTGGATCGCCTCGGAAGGCGCCGGCACCGTCGGCGACGCGTCCCGCCCGGTCACCAAGGCCAACCTGATCGTCAAGACCAGCACGGCCGGCGTGATCGAACAGGTGATCCGCCTGCCCGAAGCGGTCGATGCGATGCAGGTGCGCTTCGGTTTCGAGGGCATCGCCGAAGCGGACGGCCAGCTGGTCGTCGCCTTCCAGCGCGCCTGGACCGGCGAGGCCAACCCCCGCCTGGGCCTCTACGACCTCGCCAGTGGCACCTGGCGCTTCGTGTTCTACCCGCTGGACGCGGTCGCGTCGCCCAACGGCGGCTGGGTCGGCCTGTCCGACATCACGCCGCTGGGCAACGGCCAGTTCCTGCTCGTCGAGCGCGACAACCAGGCCGGCCCCGATGCCCGCATCAAGCGCCTCTACCGGATCGACCTCAGCGGCGTGGCCGACGGCGCCACGGTCGCCAAGACCCAGGTGCGCGACCTGATGGGCGACCTGGCGATCACCGCCGGACCGACGCCGGAGAAGATCGAGGGCCTCGCCCGCACGGCAGCCGGCGACGTCCTGGTGGTGAACGACAACGACGGCGTCAATGACAACAACGGCGAAACCTGGCTGCTGAATCTCGGCGCCATCGCCAACTGAGCCGAACCCGGCGCCTCAGCCGCCCGCGGCCACGCGGGCGGCAAGCCCGACCACCTTGTCGTTCACCTGCGATCGCATCACCTCGTCCGGGTCGACCGGGCGCGCACGGCTGCCCATGACCGTGCCGGGGTCCCGCGGTCGCGTCGCCGGCATCATCTCGCCCGGATCGACGGGCCCCTTGCCGCCAGTGGTGAACCGGCCGGCACGGCCCAGGCGGTCCCAGGGCCGCATCTGGATCTCTTCCTCGCCGTCTTCCATCAACTCGCCGCCCGGCGTGCCGGGCCGGCCGCCGCCGCGCTGCGCCCGCAGGTCGGCCGGTCGCATCTGGACCTCTTCCTCCTCGGGCTCCATGACATCGCTGCCGGGGCGGACGACGCCCATGCCGCCGCCCACCACCATGCCACCCATGTCCGCCGGCAGTTGCACCTTTCGGCCCGACGCCAGGGCCAGCAGCATGCGCCCGGCCGGCGACTGCCCCCGCCGGCTGGCGGCGTCCGCGGCGATGCGCCCCAGCGCTCGCCGTGCGAGGTCGCCCGGAACGCCGGACCGCTTGAGAAACGTCAGGATCTGATGGGTTTTCATGACTGCCTCCTCCGTGCAAGGCCGCCCGCTGCGGCCACACCCGAAGTCTCGTCCGTCATGAAAAAACCGCTGCGAACCTATGCCTCCGGTTTGCGATTTATTGCGTTCTCGCCCGCCTCAGGCTCGGTCGTCGGCAGCACCTCGACCCCCAGCGCCCGCGCCCGCTTGGCCCACTGCTGACGGGCCAGCACCTGCATGTCGGCGACCCGGTCCGTCTCGTCCATGATCTCCATGCCGAGCAGGGTCTCGACCACATCCTCGAGGGTCACCAGCCCCTCGGTGCCGCCCCATTCGCCGACCACCAGCCCCATCTGAATGCGCCGCTCGAGGAAGGTGTCGAGCAGGGGTTCGAGGGCCATGTCGGCCGGCACCCGCAGCAGGTCCCGCTGCAGTGACTCCACCGGCGTGTCGAGTTGCTCGCGCGCCGCTGCCAGCAGCAGATCGTCGCGCATCACGAAGCCGGAGGCCCGGTCGAGGTCTTCCTCGAAGACCGGCAGGCGCGAGAACGGGTGCGCCGAGACCAGGTCCAGCGCGTCGGCGACGCTTTGCCCCCGCTCCACGCCGACCACCACCGTGCGCGGTGTCATCACGTCGCGGGCGGTCAGCGAGTTCATCAGCAACAGGTTTCGGATGATGCGCGACTCGCGCGCATTGAGGTGCCCGCTCTGCTCGCCCACGCCGGCCATCGCGGCGAACTCCTCGCGACTGAAGACGTGCACGTGTGCCCCCTTCGAGACCAGCCGGGTCAGCAGCTCCGAGACCTTGATCAGCGGGTACATCACGACGATCAGCATCCGCACGAAGCGCGCCACCAGCCCGGACAGCGCACGCCAGTACACCGCGCCGATGGTCTTGGGGACGATCTCGGACAGGAACAGGATCAGCAAGGTCATCACCGCCGAGAACACGCCGAACCACGCGCTGCCGAAGACCGCCGTGGCCTTCGACCCCGAGCCGATCGCGCCGACCGTGTGGGCGATGGTGTTGAGGGTCAGGATCGCCGCCAGCGACTGATCCAGGCGCTCCTGCTTCAGTTCGCGCAGCAGCGCCGCGCGGCGCGGTCGCGTCTCCTCCAGGCCGGCGATGTAGGAGGGCGTGATCGACAGCAGGACCGCCTCGGCAATGGAGCACAGGAAGGAGAAGATCAGCGCCAGCAGCACGTAGGCCACCAGCAGCACCACGTCCGTCGCGCCGGCCTCCCCGCCGGCCGGCGCGTCGCTCCCGACGCCCACCGCCAGCGCCGCACCGGCCCCAATCGCCACGGCGCCGCCGATCAGCCAGCGCCCCCCGCTTCGAAACTTGCTCACTTGCCTCTCTCCAGATGGTCAGTCATCGGACCGGGCGTCGTCGCATCCGCGGCGCGCCCGCGTCCGGTCAGGCTCGACACTACCATCGGCGCATCAATGCTGCGCCGGCCGCCGCCCAGCAGAAAGCCGAACACCCCGACGGCCAGGCCGCTCAGGAGCAGGCCCTGCCGCGGCGACAGGACCCGATAGCTGGCGTGGCGATGGCCCTCGCGCACACTGCCGTAGGCGCCCGGCTCCCGCTGCAGGTAGAGCCGGGGCACCCCCGCCTCGTCGCGCAGGATGCCGCCCCGGGGCACCGGAGCGGGCGGATCCACGAAGCAGCGCCCGCTGGCGAAGCCGGACCCGACCAGCAACACCAGCCCCGCCACCGCAGCCCAGGTGCCGGCCGGCAGCGGCGGCCGCTGCCACCGTCGGCAGGCCGTCGCCGGGTAATAGACCAACAGCCCCAGCGCCGCGCCGAGTGTGTCCACAAGCACGTCATTGAAGTCGAAGTAGTCGCCGTAGGTGGCAGCGACCCACAGGTACTGGGCGGCCTCGTCGGCGGCGCCCATCAGCGTGGCGAGAACGAGCACGCGGGCCGCCACGAGCCGATCCCGCCGGGGATCCAGCGCCCGAGCCAGCAGCCAGCCCAGCAGCGCGTACTGGGGATAGTGCGCCAGCTCGTTGACGGAGTAGGTGAGCCACCGGTCCACCGCGACGACCGCCATCAGCCACACGGCCCAGGCGATGGCGCGGTGCGAGCGAAGGCCGGCCGCGCGCACCTGCCGACCAGCGAGCCACAGCAGCCCACCCCCCGTCACCAGGGCCAGCCACGGCACCAGGGCCTTGAAGGCAAACGGACCGAAGGGCGTCTGCCGCGGGCTGACGAGCCAGATCGAGAACTCCAGATGGGCCGCGGCAGTGAGCGCAACCCAGCCCACCGCCGCTACGCACCAGCGCCAGTCGACCGCCGGTGCCGCATTGTCGATGCTCACGGCCGCACCCGATAGCGCGGATCCGCGCGCCACAACGGCGCCCCCTTGGGAGCGCCGTCCGAGCGGGCCGTCATAGGCCCGGTTGCGAAGGGCCATGGCGCCTCGCCATCCATGCCGACCCCGGCCTCGCTCGGCAACGGCGCGCCGGCATGGGCCCGTGGCCAGCGCCACTGGCGATCCTCCGCCGGGCGGTCACAGGGATAGCGGTCGTCCCCGCCCAGATCGAAGAACAGCCCGAGTCCGATCACCCGCTCCGCGCTGCTGCCCCAGGCCGCCATCGGCGCCGCGCCGAACGCCCGGCAGGCCGTCGCGGCGACCGCGTAGGCGTCGTCGCCGTCCAGGTCCGCGAAGACCGCGACGCCGGTGTCGTTGGCGGCGCCGAGGCCGAGGTCGCCGAGGCGATAGTCGTCGTTGCCCGCCTCGTTCACCAGGATGGCGACCGAGCCGTCGTGGGCCGCGGCGAGAGACGTGACCGCCTCCGCTTCGTGCCGGTCGTCGCCATCGCCCCGGTCGATCAGGACCCCGACGGCATCGTGCGCCGCCGCCCCCTGCCCGTACCACAGGCTCTGGTAGCGGTCCGCACCGGCCCGATCGATGAGCAGGCCGGTGCCGCGCCAGTAGCCGGCCCCCTGGGCGAAGACACTCGCCTCGTAGTCGTCGTCGCCGCCGCCGTCGAGCAGCACGCCCACGCCGCCAGCGAGAGAGCGACCGTCGATGTGATCCGCACGGATCCCTATCCCCATGCCCTGGCCAGCCGAAACGTTTACCGACGGTCGCTGGGCCGAGGGGGCGACCAGCGGGGTCGCCGCCAGCCGGTAGTGGTCGTTGCCGGCGCGATCGACGAGCAGCGCCACGCCCCGGGGCCCGGCGCTCGCCTGGGCCTGGGTCAGCGCCTCGAAGCGGTCCTCGCCCCCGCCATCGAACAACAGCGCGAGCCCACCCATGGCAAAGGCCTGGGCATGACCCACGGCCCGATACCGGTCGTCGCCCCCCTCGTCCACGAGCACCGCCGCGCCCAGGATTGCGCCGGCCTGATCCAGATCGCCGCCCTCATACCGGTCCGCCCCGCTGCCGGCATCCCACTGCAGACCGAAGCCGAGCACGCCCGCGGCGACGCCGTCGGCCGCAGTGCTCGCCTCGTAGCGGTCCTGACCGGCCAGATCGAGCAGCAGCGAAATCGGCCGCGCCCCGGCCGGCGCGACGAAGCGGTAGGTATCGTCGCCTGCCAGATCCACCAGCAGCAGCGGCGCAGCCATCTCGCGCCGGTCATCGCGCCCGCCCAGGTCGATCACGATGCGCCCCAGCGCGGTCTCCACCTCCCAGGCGGCCGTGTCGGTCGGAGCGCCTGTCGCGAGGGCCGCGCGCAGGTCCGCCATGGCCAGCGCGAGGCCCTGCATGCCGGCCGCCAGGGCCGGGTAGTCAACCGCGCCGAGTGCCAGGCGCAGATCGGGGGTCTCGAACGGATCGCTGCGCCCCGCGAGCGCCTGGCGCAACACCAGCGGCCGGTCGAGGGAGGCGGGCAGGTGCGACAGCGCGCGGCGGCGAAAGCGCTCGGCGCGCACGATGGCCAGCAGCACGTGGCCGATCTCGATCCGCAGCGGCCGCGCCAGCACGGACTCGTCGGGCAGCACCGTCGGTCGCGGCCCGCCGAACGCCGCGGCGAGCGCATCGAAAGCCGCGGCCAGCGGATCCGCCGCGGCCAGCAGCGGCGCCATCCCCTCGGCCGGCACCCCCGCCACGGCCACCTCCGCCTCGAGCAGGCTCGAGGCGAGCACGACCAGGTCCGGCACGTGCTCAAGCCCGGCCATTGCGGCCGCTTCGACGAGACCGGCACGATAGGCCGCATCGAGGGGCTGGGACAGCATCGCCTCGGTCAGCGGCAAACCGGCGCGCGGGCCATGGGCACGCGGCAGGGTCACCGCCGGGCGCGAGACGCCGGCGGCCGCCAGGGCATCATCGAGCACATCGGCGGCGCCGGGCTGGGCGAGGCCCATCAGCCCCAGCGCACCGGCGAGCAAACGGGCGGCACATCGATACGGCATGGGCAGACGGCGTGATCGGGGGTGGAAACCGGAGGATGCCACGACCGGTCCGAGAACTCCTGCCCGGCGTCCACGTCGAAGCAGCGCGGCCGGTGCATACTGCCGGCAAAACGGAGCCCGCCCCCATGACCCTGCTGCTCGTCGGCATCCTGCTGTTCTTCTCGGCCCACTCGGTGCGGATCGTCGCCGACCCGTGGCGCACCCGTCAGATCGCCCGCATCGGGGCGATGCCCTGGAAGGGCGCCTACGCCCTGATCTCGCTGGCCGGGCTCGCGCTGATGATCTGGGGCTATGGCGAGACCCGGGCCGCGGCCGAGTTGTGGTCGCCACCGGTCTGGGCGCGCCACATCGCGGTGCTGTTGACCCTGCCGGCATTCGTCCTGATCGTCGCGGCCTATCTGCCCGGCAGCCACTTCCGGGCGAGCCTCGGCCACCCGATGCTGGCGGGCGTCAAGCTGTGGGCGCTGGCCCACCTGCTCGCCAACGGTCGACCCGGCGACCTCGTCCTGTTCGGCACCTTCCTGTTGTGGGCCATCGTGGCCTTCGTCGCGGCCCGCCGCCGGGACCGCCTCGCCGCCGCGCCGCGGCCCGAGGGCAGCTTCAAGGGCGACACCCTGGCGCTGGTGGTCGGGCTGGTTGCCTGGGCCCTGTTCGCGGCCCTCGGCCACGCCCGCCTGATCGGCGTCTCTCCCCTCGGCTAGGGCCGACTCCGCCCTTAACCCGGATTTACACCGGCCTTACCGCGGTTAACCGGCACGCCGAGCACACTGGGGCTCGTCCCGTCACGATCGGTCCGCCATGGCTCCGCTGCACCCTCGATTCTCCGCCCGCCACCTGCTGGTCGCCGTGGTGCCGCTGCTCGCCGCCTGCGCCAGCACCGGCACCAGCGCACCGGCCGCAGGCCCCGCCGTTGCCATCCCTGCCGCCTGGCACGCGGCTCCGGCGCCGAGCGCCGAGCCGCAGGACCTCGCGCGCTGGTGGCTGCAGCTGGGCGACCCATTACTGGTCGCACTGGTCGACGAGGCGGTGGCCCGCAATCCGGATCTGGCCAGCAGCCGGGCCAGCCTGCGCGAGGCCCGCGCCCGCCTGCGGGCAGCGGGAGCCGAACGCCTGCCCTCCCTCGACGCGAGTGCAGCAAGTGGCACGACCAAGGCAGGCACCGCCGACAGCAACGCCAACGTCTCTGCCGGCCTCGATGCCCGCTGGGAACTCGACCTCTTCGGCGCCCAGCGCCTGGGCGTCGAGGCCGCCGAGGCCGACCTTGCCCGTTCCGCGGCCCTGCTCGACAGCGCCCACGCCTCGCTGGCAGCCGAGGTAGCCCTCGACTATGTCGCCCTGCGCAGTGCCCAGGCGCGCCTCGCCATCGCCCGAAGCAATCTGGCGGGCCAGGACGAGACCCTGCAGCTCACCCTGTGGCGGGTGGAGGCAGGCCTGGCCAGCGCGGTGGATCTGGCGCAGGCCCGCAGCGGCCGGGAGCAGACGGCGGCCACGATCCCGGCCCTGCAGGCGGCCGAGGCGGCCGCGGCGCATGCCCTGGCGGCGCTCACCGCCGCCGACACCGGAGCGCTCACGACCCGACTTGCCGGACCGGCCGCGCTGCCGGCGGTGCCCGACGCCATCACCGCGGGCATCCCCGCCGACACCCTCGGCCGTCGCCCCGACGTCCGCGCCGCGACCCAGGCGGTGCTGGCCGAATCGGCCCGCAGCGACGCCGCCCGGGTGGCCCGCTATCCGTCCCTCAGCCTGTCCGCTTCCCTCGGCAGCGAGGCCCTGACCCTCGGCGCACTCGGGGGGGCCGCTACGCTCAGCCGCAGCCTCGTCGCGGCGCTGGGCGCCAGCCTCTTCGACGGCGGCCGGCTCGATGCCCAGTACGACGCCCGGCAGGCCATCCGCGACCAGGCCCTGGCCAGCCTCGAGGCAACCCTGCTCGGCGCCCTGCGCGAGACCGAGGACGCCCTCGTCGCGTTCGCCCGCAACGGTGAGCGTGAACTGACCCTGGCGCGAGCGCTGGCGGCGGCCCGGGAGGCTGCGGCGCTCGCCCGCCAGCGCTACCAGGGCGGCCTGATCGACTTCCAGACTGTCCTCGACACCGAGCGCACCCTGCGCGGCGTCGAGGACAGTCGGGCGGTTGCCCGCGCCGACCGGCTCACTTCGCTGATCCAACTGTACAAGGCCCTCGGCGGCGGCTGGTCACGCCCCGAAGCCAACACCCCCCGGAGCCCCGCATGAAACCCACGCCCGAGTTCGCGACCCAGCCCTCCGGCGAAGACCCGCTCGCGCTCGGTCCGCAGGCCGCGCCCACCCGTCGCGGACGGATGTGGTTCGCCGCCGCCCTGCTGGCCGCCGCTGCGGCCCTCGCCCTGTGGCTGCCGACCCGCAGCGCACCGGCACCGGCCTACCAGCGCGCGCCACTCGAGCGAGGCACCCTCGAGGTACGCGTATCGGCCACCGGCACGCTGCAGCCGACCAACCAGGTGGACGTGGGCAGCGAGCTGTCCGGCACCGTACAGGCCGTGCTGGTGGACGACAACAGCCGCGTCAGCCGGGGCCAGGAACTGGCCCGCCTCGACGTCTCGCGCCTCGACGACCAGATCCGGACGGCGGAAGCCGCCCTCAAGGCCGCCCGGGCGAGTGTGCTTCAGGCACGCGCCACCCGGGACGAGGCCACCGCCAACCTCGAGCGCCTGCGCCGGGTCCACGCGTTGTCGGGCGGGAAGGTGCCCTCGACTGCGGAGCTCGACACCGCGGCGGCCAGCCTCGCTCGCGCCCGCGCCAGCCTCGCCTCCGCTGAGGCTGGCGTGGCTCAGGCCGAGGCGAGCCTCTCCACCAACCGGACCAACCGGGGCAAGGCCTCGATCCGCTCGCCGATCGACGGCATCGTGCTCTCCCGCCAGGTCGAACCGGGCCAGACCGTCGCCGCCTCCCTGCAGGCGCCGGTGCTGTTCACGCTGGCCGAGGACCTCGCCAAGATGGAGCTCGAGGTCAAGGTGGACGAGGCCGACGTGGGCCAGGTGCGCGAGGGCCAGCCGGCGGAATTCACCGTCGACGCCTACCCCGGCCGGCGCTATCCGGCGCAGATTCGCCGCGTCGCCTACGGGGCCACGACGACCGACAACGTCGTCAACTACGCCACGGTGCTGACCCTCGACAACGCGGACCTGAGCCTGCGCCCCGGCATGACGGCCACCGCCGAGATCCTGGTCGAACGGCGCGAGGACGTCTGGCTGGTGCCCAACGCGGCCTTGCGATTCACGCCGCCCCGGGCGGCGAGTGAACCCTCGGGCAGCCTGCTCGGCAGCCTGATGCCTCGCCCGCCGCGGGCGCCGAAGCAGGTCCGCGAGACGAGTCGCGACGGGGACATGCGCACCCTGTGGCTGCTGCGCGACGGTCACGCCGAGTCCATCGCGGTGCGGGTCGGCGCCACCAACGGGCGCCAGACCGAGGTGTCGGGACCGGACCTCGCTGCCGGCACCCGGGTGATCACCGGCAGCGCGGCCGGAGCCGCGCGATGAGCGCGCAGGCGACCACGCCGCTGATCCGCCTCGACGGCGTCACCAAGCGCTACGGCACGGGCGCCGCGGCCTTCCAGGCCCTGCGCGGGGTCGACCTGGCCATCGAGGCCGGCGAGTTCGTCGCGGTGATGGGCCCCAGCGGCTCCGGAAAGTCCACCGCGATGAACATCCTCGGCTGCCTCGACACCCCGACCGCTGGTGACTACCTGTTCCGAGGTGTGTCGGTCGGATCGCTGGATCGGGACCAGCGGGCGCGCCTGCGACGCAAGTACCTGGGCTTCGTCTTCCAGGGCTTCAACCTGCTGGCGCGCACCTCGGCGATCGAGAACGTCGAACTGCCCCTGCTGTATCGCGGCGAGCCCGCCGCCAGCCGCCACGCCGCGGCCCGTCGTGCGCTGGCCCAGGTGGGCCTGCAGGGCTGGGAGCACCACACCCCGGCCGAACTGTCCGGCGGCCAGCAGCAGCGCGTCGCGATCGCCCGCGCCATCGTCACCGAACCCGCCGTGCTGCTCGCCGACGAGCCCACCGGCAACCTCGACACCGAACGCTCCCGCGAGACGATGGCGCTGCTCGACCGCCTCAACCGGGAGCAGGGCATTACGGTCCTGATGGTGACCCACGAGCCCGACATGGCCGCCTACGCCCGACGGCAGGTGCATTTCGTGGATGGCACGGTGGCCGACGACGGCCACGGCCTGCCGGTGGCGACGCCATGATCGCCAACGCCCTCCTGCTGGCCGTGCGGGAGATCCGGCGCAACCTGATGCGCTCGATCCTGACCATGCTCGGCATCGTCATCGGCGTCGCCGCGGTGGTCACGATGGTGACCCTCGGCAACGGCGCCACCCGCAGCATCTCGGACCAGGTCGCCAGCCTGGGCAGCAACCTGCTGCTGGTGCGCCCCGGCCAGCGCATGGGCCCGGGCGGCAGCGCCGGCGCACCGATGTTCGACATCGCCGACGTGGAGGCCATTCGCCAGCAGGTCAGCGGGCTCAACGCCGTGGCACCGGAGACCCGCAAGGGCGTGACGGTGGTGGTCGGTGCCCGCAACTGGTCCACCAGCGTCACCGGCAGCACCACCGACTACTTCGCCGCGGCGGGCTGGACCCTGGCCGGCGGGCGCATCTTCAGCGAGTCGGAGCAGCGCGCCGGGCGGGCCGTCTGCGTCGTCGGCCAGACCCTGCAGCGCGAGCTCTACGGCGGCGGCGACCCGGTCGGCGAGAATCTGCGCGTAGGCCGCTTCAGCTGCGAGGTGATCGGGGTACTCGCGGCCAAGGGCCAGAGCGCCTTCGGCTCCGACCAGGACGACATCGTCGTGATGCCGCTGCGGGCGGTACAGCGCCGACTCACCGGCAGCCGCGACATCCGCAGCATCCTGGTCTCGGCGGCCGACGTCTCGCTGGTGACCCCGGTCAAGGCGCAGGTCGAGGCGCTGTTGCGCGAGCGGCGCCATATCGGCCCCTCGGAGGACGACAACTTCAACGTCCTCGACACCCGCCAGATCGCCGACACCCTGTCGTCCACCACCCGGGTCATGACCACCCTGCTCGGCGCGGTGGCGGCCGTCAGCCTGGTGGTCGGCGGCATCGGCATCATGAACATCATGCTGGTGTCGGTCACCGAGCGGACCCGCGAGATCGGC
>JAGRGD010000147.1 GCA_020445665.1 Rhodocyclaceae bacterium | reverse complement strand
CGGTGGCGGCGGTATCATTGCAAACAAAAGCGGCTCGGGCATCGGCCGCGCCGCCGACGGGCGGAGCGCGTCGTCCCCCAGGATGGCCAGGCCGGCCTGACGGGCGGCGGCCGAGAGGTGCTCGGGCAGGTGGCGGACGGCCACCGGTTGGGTCTGGTAGCGGCGCAGCAGGCTCAGCAGGCCGGTCCAGTCGATCCGCTCGGGCGGGTCGCTCAGCGCCGAGAAGTCCAGCACCAGCGTCTCGCCGCTGAAGAAATCCGGCATGCCGCCGAGCATCACGTGCAGCGCGTCGGCCAGTCGGGCAGGCTCGGTCTCGCGCAGCAGGGCGCTGGTCACGGTCAGGGTGCCGCCCTTGAACTCCACGGGCTTGGCGGAAGATGCGTCGGTCATCGAGTGGCGGGCCGGATAAATCAGCAGAGTCTACTTTTCTGCGGGGGGTGCGGGCAAGTTGGCGAAGACCGCCATCGCGCACTTATTGCAGTGTCGGCGGGTGCTCGAGCAGCGCGCGCAGGTCGCTGGCGTCGAAGTGATACTCGTGGTTCGAGAGGTCGTCCCGCAGGCGGGCCTCGCCGTCCTCCATCAGGATCCGCTCCAGCTCATCCCGCCCCAGGCTGCGCAGCAGGTCGGCCGCCTTGTCCCGGTTGGCGGGCCAGTCGTGGCGGACCGGGCGCGGGTCGAAGAGGCGCACCGTCTCGTCGTGGAAGAGCCGGTAGAGCAGGGCTTCGGCGTCGAGGCCGATCAACTCCTCGTCCCGTACCGTCGTGGCCAGCTGGCGAACGCGATCCCAGCCGTCCGGATCCTTGAGGTCGGCGTCGGGCAGCTTCTGCAGGAACAGGCAGGCGGCGGCGGAGGCGTCGGCAGCCAGGAAGAGGGCCGTCTCCTGCTGCTCCGAGCGGGCCAGGTAGCTGGCGAACAGGGCGGCGAGGCTGTCGCCCTCGATCGGCACGAAGCTCTGGTAGGGCTGATCGAGGCCGTCGATGTCGAGGGTGAGCATCAGGTGGCCGTCACCGAACAATTCGGCCGGCGACGCACTCGTGGGAGCGCCCTCGGTGCGGGCGTAGCCGCGGATGTTGAGGGTCTGGTCGCAGTCGACGACCATCAGGCGCACCGGCCCGTGGCCCTGCAGCTGGAAGGTGAGGCGGCCGGGCTGTTTCAGATTGCCGGAGATGACAGCCGTTACAGCGGCCATCTGGCCGACCAGATCCCGTGTCGCGGCGTCGTAGTCGCGACCGTGCTGCAGCTGCTGCCAGACGTCACCGAGGTGGGCGACAGCGCCGCGGATGTCGAGCGCTTCAAGCAGGAAGCGGTGGACATGGCTGTCGCCGCTCACGCGCCGGCGTCCTTGCGTGCCACGAAGCTGTTGAAGGTGATCGGAGAAAAACCGACCAGCAGGTGGCCGCTGTCGGTCTCGACCACCGGGCGGCAGATCAGGCTGGTGTGGTCCTTCATCAGCTGGACCGCGGCCGACTGGGTCTCGATCGCTTTCTGTTCGTCGCTGAGGCGTCGCCAGGTGGTGCCACGGGTATTGACCAGCGTGCGCCAGCCCAGCACCTTGCACCAGGCGTGCAGCCTGGCCGAGTCGATGCCGAGCTTCTTGTAGTCGTGGAACTCGTAGTCGACGCCATGCTCATCGAGCCAGGCGAAGGCTTTCTTCATGGTGTCGCAGTTGCGGATGCCGTAGATCTTCATAACGCAGTCGGGGCCGGGAAGCCGCTCATTCTAGCGTTTCATGGCCCGGGCGAGGGCGCTGGCCATCGCGCCGCCGGTCGCCTGGCCGTCGCGATGTCCGTCGCGCCGCCCGCCACCAGCGCGCTTCGGGCGCGATGCTGGCTCGGGCGCGCCCCTGGCGGCCGGCTTGTCCGTCAGGCGCATGGTGAGCGCGATGCGCTTCCTCGCCTGATCCACCTCGAGCACCTTGACCCGGACGATGTCGCCGGCCTTGACCACTTCGCGCGGGTCGCGCACGAAGCGCTCGCTGAGCGCCGAGATGTGCACCAGCCCGTCCTGGTGCACCCCGATGTCCACGAAGGCGCCGAAGTTGGTCACGTTGGTCACCACGCCCTCGAGCTGCATGCCGGCTTCCAGGTCGCGCAGGGCTTCGACTCCGTCGCGGAAGCGCGCGGTGCGGAACTCGGGGCGGGGGTCCCGGCCGGGCTTGTCGAGTTCCTGCAGGATGTCGCGCACGGTCGGCAGGCCGAAGCGCTCGTCGGTGTAGCGTGCTGCGTCGAGGCGACCGAGCAGGGCCTTGTCGCCGATGATCTCGGCAGCCTTGCGCTGCACATCGGCGAGGATGCGCTCGACCACCGGGTAGGCCTCCGGGTGCACCGCCGAGGCGTCGAGCGGGTTGTCACCGTCCATGATCCGCAGGAAGCCGGCCGCCTGCTCGAAGGTTTTGGCGCCGAGGCGGGGCACCTTCAGCAGCGCCTGGCGGCCGCGGAACGGGCCGTTCGCGTCGCGGTGGGCGACGATGCCGCCAGCGAGGCTGGTGTTGAGGCCGGAGACGCGGGCGAGGAGCGCGGCAGAGGCCGTATTGACGTCCACCCCCACGGCATTGACGCAGTCCTCCACGATGGCGTCGAGGCGCCGCGCCAGCAGGGTCTGGCTGACATCGTGCTGGTATTGACCGACGCCGATCGACTTGGGGTCGATCTTGACGAGTTCAGCCAGCGGGTCCTGCAGCCGGCGAGCGATCGACACGGCGCCCCGCAGGCTGACGTCCAGGTCGGGAAACTCGCGGGCGGCCAGTTCGGACGCCGAATACACCGAGGCGCCGGCCTCGGACACCATGACCTTCGCCAGGCCCAGCTCGGGGCGGGCGGCGATCAGCTCGGCGGCGAGGCGCTCGGTCTCGCGGGAGGCGGTGCCGTTGCCGATGGCGATCAGCGACACCTGGTGGCGTGCGGCGAGGCCCGCCAGCGTGTCGAGCGCCCCGTGCCAGTCACGGCGCGGTTCGTGGGGGTAGATCGTGGCGGTATCGAGCAGCTTGCCGGTCGCATCCACCACCGCCACCTTGACGCCGGTGCGCAGGCCCGGGTCCAGGCCGAGGGTCGCCTTCGGGCCCGCGGGTGCGGCCAGGAGGAGATCCTTCAGGTTGGCGCCGAAGACCCGGATCGCTTCTTCCTCGGCCCGCTCGCGCAGCGCGGCGACCAGCTCCAGCTCAAGGTGCAGCGAGATCTTCACGCTCCACGCCCAGCGCACCGTATCCCGCAGCCAGGTGTCGGCCGGCCGGCCCTGGTCGCGGATGCCGAAGGCGGCGGCGATGCGCCCTTCGCACGGGTGCGCATCGGTGCGCGGTGTGCCGTCGACGGGGTCGCTGTCGAGGCCCAGCTGGACGCGAAGCACGCCTTCATTGCGGCCACGCAGCAGCGCCAGCGCACGGTGGGACGGTACCCGGGCGAGGGGCTCGCGAAAATCGAACCAGTCGCGGAACTTGGCCCCCTCGCTCTCCTTGCCGTCGATCACGGTCGAGACGATGGTGCCGTGTTCGGCGAGGTAGTCGCGCAGCGTTGCGAGCAGCGGCGCGTGCTCGGCGAAGCGCTCCATCAGGATCTGTCGTGCACCGTCCAGGACGGCCTTGGTGTCGGCGAAGCCCGCCTCGGCGTTCAGGAAGCCGGCTGCCTCGGCCTCGGGCGTCAGCCCCGGATCGGCCAGCAGCCGCTCGGCGAGGGGCTCGATGCCGGCCTCGCGGGCGATCTGAGCCTTGGTTCGGCGCTTCTGTTTGTAGGGGAGATAGAGGTCCTCGAGGGCCTGCTTGGTTTCCGCCCCCAGAAAGGCGGCCTCCAGGGTGTCGGTCAGCTTGCCCTGTTCGCGTACCAGTCCGATGACGCTGGCGCGCCGCTCCTCCAGCTCGCGCAGGTAGGCGAGGCGGGTCTCCAGGTTGCGCAGCTGGGTGTCGTCGAGCCCGCCCGTCACTTCCTTGCGGTAGCGGGCGATGAACGGAACGCTGGCCCCTTCGTCGAGCAGGCGGACTGCTGCCTCGATCTGCGGGATCGCGGCGTCAAGTTCCTGGGCGAGGCGGTGGGGGATGGGTGGCAGCATGGCGGCATGTGGGATTCAAGAAAGGCGCGCATCTTGCCGAAAGACAGGTGTCGCTCGCAAGTTGCTGCGACGGCACCCGCCGCCCCCCGTCAGCCAGGACCCGAAGATGCGCCCGAATCTCCGCGACCGTTTTGCCCGTCTGTCCGCCGCCTGCCTGCTGTCCGGCGCGTGCCTGGGTGCCGATGCGGCGGAGCCTTCGGCGGCGGTCGCGTCCCTGACGATGCCCGCCATGCCTGCCAGCGATGCATCACCGCGGCGCGTCGCTTCGGCCGGGCGGGCCTACGCCATCGACGGTGGGAGTTTCTTCTTCGAAGGGATTCCGATCCAGGTGGACCGCCTCTCCGCGCGTCCAGGCCTGCGCAACGAGCACGCCCGCCAGCGGCTGCAGGCGGTGCTGGACGCCGGCGAGGTGACCCTCGACGGTCGCACCGATCCGGTCACCGGCTTCCTGCGTGCCGACGTCTGGGTCGATGGCCGGCCTATCGCCGACTGGCTCGACGGTATCCCGCCGAGCGCCGCCCTCAACGATTGATCGCCTGAGCCAGGCGGGCACGCCAGCCGCGCACCGCCGGATGCCCGGATGGCATCAGATTGAACACATCGAGCATCGTCCGGCGCCCGATGTCGTCGCCAAAACCCCGGTCGCGACGCACGATTTCCAGCAGGGTCTCCAGCGCTTCTTCCCAGCGTTCGTCTGCGGCGAGCTGCTTGCCGAGGGCGAGGCGTGCGTCCAGGTCGTCCGGGGCAGCGGCGACCCGCGCGCGCAGCGCGTCGACATCTTCCCCGACCTCTCCGGCCGGCGCGATCGCGAGCCGGGCCTGCAGTTCGCGAATCCGGTCCTCGTCGCGGGCCTTGTAGGCGAGCGGGCGGAGGAGGGCCTCGGCGGCCTCGGTCTCGCCCCGCTCGATCAACACATCGATCAGCTCGAGCCCGGCAGGCTCGAAGGTCTCGTCTCCCGCGATGGCCTCGCGCAGCAGCGCTTCGGCGCGGGCAAGGTCGCCCGCGTGCCGAGCCGCGACCGCGGCTTCGAAAGTGGCCTGCATGGGCGAGGGGAGCCAGCGCTCGATGAAGGCACGCAACGCGCCTTCCGGCAGCGCACCGGAGAACTCGTCCACCATCCGGCCGGCGACGAAGGCCTTCACGTTCGGGATCGAGCGCACCTGATGGCGGGCCGCCAGCTCCTGCTCCTGATCGGAGTCGATCTTGGCCAGGCGCACGCGCCCGCCATAGCTGTCCACGACCTTTTCCAGGAGCGGCTTCAGGGTCTGGCAGGGACCGCACCACTCGGCCCAGAAGTCCACCAGGACCAGGGCTTCGTGGGAGGCGGCGATCACCTGGGACTGGAAGTTGGCGGCGCTGACATCCTGGCTATATCGGGGCATGGGGTCTCCTGTTTGGGTCATCCAGAAGACATGGGGGCGCTTGTCGCGAGATCAACCCACCCGTTGCGCCCGTGTCAGAGGGCGAGCAGGGTCTGGCGCCCGATCCAGGATTCGCCCGCCGCCAGTTCCACCGGACGGGTGGCCGCGGCAGCCTCGACGCAGAGCATGCGGCGGAAATCGGTGTCGGCCATGTCCGGCAGGTCGCGACAGTGGGCTTCCCACGGGTTCCAGACCACAACGTCGGGGAAGCCTTCGGCATGGATCGCCAGGCTGCGGTCCTGGTCGCGCAGCAGCAGGGCGTTCTCGATGCCGGGATAGATGCGGTCGGTCTCCCGGTCGATCGCCAGGTGGTCGCCACTGTCGCGACGCAGCGCCCCGTCCCGCGTCTTGTCGCGGAACTCGCTGTTGGCGAGGCCCTCAAGGCGGATCTCTTCCACTTCGGCGACGCGCAGGTAGGTGTGCAGCGCGCCGGTGAACACGAACGGGCCATGGCCGGTGTTGACAGCCTCGAACTCGACGGTCAAGCGGTTGTCCTCGACCAGCACGCTGAGTTCCAGCTCGAAGGCGTAGGGCCAGGCGGCATGGCTGGTGTCGTCGTCGGTCACGCTCAGGGTCGCCAGCGCGTAGCCGTTCTCGGCTCGCGTCTCGACCACGGACCACTGGCGCGTGCGCACCAGGCCGTGCTTTGGCAGCCGGCCCTGGGCCGCGAACTGGGGCCAGCAGATCGGAACGCCGCCGCGGATCGCGGTCGCGCCGCTGAAGTCCGCACGGTCTGACAGGTACAGGCGCTCGCAGCCATCCGGTGTCCGCCACGAGAGCACCTGCCCGCCAAGCAGGGACAGGGTGGCGGAGGCGCCGCTGTCGCTTGTGAGGCGCAGGGCCGGCTGGCCGTGCAGTTCGAGGGTTTCGATTCGGTCCATGGTGGCGTCAGGTACAGGTTGGGGGCGAGCGGTTCGACTGTCGCGGCGCGTGGGCGCCGCGACAGGGGTGCTGAGGTTGCGAACCTGATTCAGGTCCGGTCCGATGATAGCCCGGACGGAAGGCCTGAGTCGCCGGGCTGTTCGGAACGCGGAACGTGCGAGGGCCGCTCAGTCTGCGCGATCCGCCGCGGCGTCTCGCCGGGCGGCGCGCAGACCGTCCATCAGGAGGATCAGACCACTGCGTTCCTCGGGGCCCAGGGACTGCCAGTGCCGCCCATCGAGGCCGGCATGGAGAGCGTAGGCCAGATTGAGGGAGGGATTCATCCCGGCTGCAAGCAGGCGGCGCAAGGCCTCTTCGACACCGAGTGCGCGCAGGGTGGCCGTGTCGCGGATGCCGACCTGCGCCAGCCAGGCGGCCGATTTCGGGCCCAGGTTGGGGAGGTGCTCGAGGGGGCCGGTGTTTGGGGCGGGGGCTGACATGGCCGCATTCTGCGCCAAGGGCGCCTGAAGGGTGTCTTAAAGACGATGACCCACGCAGTTCAATGCCTCGGGTCGAGGCGCAGCTCGGGCCGACCCCCTAGGGTCTGTGGACATTTGTATGGTGGTCGCGCTGTGGTCTGCTGGGTTCGAGGACAAGGCGCGCCGACGCGGCCTGGGTGGCCCCCAGGCAAGGAGGCGTAACGCGGTCAACGGGCCCAGCAGACCACAGCCCAACGGGTTGACGCTGTGAGCCCGCGCCACTTCGTTGCGCTCGTCGCCAAGGGCGAAGCTGGGAATTCGCGGAGCATT
>JAGRGD010000146.1 GCA_020445665.1 Rhodocyclaceae bacterium | reverse complement strand
GCGGTTCTCGCGGCAGATCGTCTGGGGGCCGGTGAGGGCCTCGACGGCCGCCATCTGGATGCCGCCGAAGAGCGAGAAGTCGACGTTGCTCTTCACCTTGCCGAGGGCGGCGATGGGCTCGGGTCCGCCCACGGCGAAGCCCACCCGCCAACCGGCCAGATTGTGGCTCTTGCTGAGGCTCTGGAACTCGACCGCCACGTCGCGGGCGCCCTTGACCTGGAGCACGCTCGGCGGCGGCGCCTCCGGGTCGAAGCCGAGTTCGCTGTAGGCGATGTCGCTGACGAGGATCACGCCGTGCCGGCGGCACCAGGCCACCGCCTCCTCGTAGAAGGCCAGGTCGCACACGCCTCCGGTCGGGTTGTTGGGGTAGTTGAGGATGAGCATGCGCGCGGCGGCGGCCACGTCGGCCGGCACGTCGGCGAAGTCGAGGACGAAGCCGTTCTCCTCGCGCAGGGGCACCTCGGCGATCTCGGCCTCGCAGAGCCGCGCGGCGCCGAAGTAGGCCGGGTAGCACGGCGTCGGGATGATCACCGTGTCGCCCCGGTTCAGGTAGGCCCGCATGAAGTTGGCGATGCCCTCCTTCGACCCGATCAGCGGCAGGGTCTCGGTGTCCGGATCGAGCCGCACCACGAAGCGGTCGTAGTACCAGGCGGCGATGGCCTCGCGCAGCCGCGGCAGGCCGCGGAAGGTGGAATAGCCGTGGCAGTTCCAGCTCTCGTCCTCGATGGCCTCGTTGAGGGCGGTCACCACGTTCAGCGGCGCCCGCCCGTCGGGGTTGCCCACGCCGAGGTCGATGACCTCGCGTCCGGCCTTCAGGGCGGCCTCCTTCATCTGGAAGACGGTGGCGAAGACGTAGGGGGGCAGGTTGGCCACGCGGTCGGCGACGGGCACGATGAATTTCGCTGCGCTCATGGGGCACTCGCTCGGGTTGGGGCAGGGGGCGCGGCCCGCGGGGGCCGGTTCATGGGCCAAATCTACGCTTTGCCGGGGCGGCGGGATACCAAAAAAGCGCGGTCCGGAGGGAGAAGACGACCGCCACCCGGCGGGCCGGATGGCGGTCGTTCGTCGCAGGCGTGGCGGGGGATCAGGTGCCGAAGGTGAAGCTGTCCCGCTGCTGGTTCAGTTCGTACGTCCAGCCGAGTTCCTCGGTGGTCCGCTTCACCGTGGGCGAGAGCTGCCCCGACCGGACGAGCTCGTTCAGGCTCGCCGGCCATTCGCCCTTCTGGTAGCGGAAGAGCCGCGCGGCCGTGATCACCTCGGACTTGAGCTGCGCCTCGCGCAGGCCCTGCCCGGGGTGCCCGGTCACGACGGGCACCATGGTGTAGCGCGCCCAGCCGAGCGCGCCCACCAGGGCGATGGTCAGGATGGCCAGGGGCACCGAGCGCAGGCCCGAGCTCAGCTTGACGCTGAAGCCGCGGCCCTCGCCGTCGGCGTCCTCGTCGCCGCCGGCGGGGTCGTGCTTGAGCAGGATGCCTTCCTCGCACCAGTTCTTCAGCAGGTCGCGGGCGATGAAGCTCTCGGTCTTGCCCTGGCGGATGATCCGGCCGAGGGGCAGGCCGGCCAGCGCCAGCTCCATGATGCGCCGTCCGGTCTCGCCCAGCTTGTCGGCCGGGAGGACCTTCTTGCCCTGGCTGAAGGTGATGGCCTGCGAGGGCAGGAACTCCTTCAGCTGGGGCTCCTCGTCCAGGCGCCGCGCCGACTCCATCAGCAGCGACTGGGGGTCGAGCTGGTAGCGCCACTTCACGCCCGGGGGCGTGTCCTTGGTCGGACTGAAGTGGTAGCGGCCGCGCCGCATCTTCATGCCGGCGTAGGTCATCTCCTGGGCCAGGCTCTTCAGGACGCGGTCCATCTCCGGCTCGCTGAGCAGCGACTCGGACACGAGGATCTCGGTCAGGTCGAGCGAGCTGTTCTTGGCGATGTACTCGATGTGCGCCCACTGCTGCTCGGTGAAGAACCCGTACGCGCGCAGGAAGCTCTCCAACGGGTCGCGCGAGCGGCTGCGCCGGTCGCGCGTGCTGATCAGCTGACCCTTGTCGAAGATGAACACCATGTTCCGGTTCGTCTCGAGATTGAGAAAACCGGACTTCTGCTGACTCGAGAGCAGCTGCAGGATCTCGGCCAGATTGAAATCGCTCAGTTGGCCTTCCAGGGCCATGGCGTTCCTCCCTTATCGCGTTGCCGCACCGACGCCGGGCGCGTGGTCCCGGGGTGCGGAGGTCGTGGCCAGGGAATAGCGGTCGGGAGTGCCGCGCCGCAGTCCGGGGCCGTCCAGTAGGGCAATGATCCACGCCACGACGAGGAGGGCCGCACCGCTGAGGATCGTCAGGCCCGTCCAGCCGGGCCAGAGGTTCGCCGGCATGGGGAACCACACCGGGTGGATGGTCTCCTGCACGAGCTGCAGGCCGGGGGTGGCCAGTTCGGCGCCCGGATCGAAGGCCCAGCCCGCGAAGATCAGGAACAGGCCCGCGGACACGAGCGAGATCCGGAGCCAGCCGGCCCAGAAGTGGTCGGTGGCCAGGTGGCCGGCGCCGGGCAGGAACCGGCCGAGGCGCACGATGCGCGCCGAGTGGGCCATGCCCTCGGCGCGGCTCTTGTTCTTGAGCAGCGTCGCGAGCACCATCTCGCTCTTGCTGCGCTCGGCGGTCTCGCCGCAGCCGGCGCACAGCCACGCGCCGTCCCGCACCTTGCAGCAGTTGGCGCACAGGGGCGTGCCGCAGTTCTCGCACTCGCGGGGGTCGTTCTGGCGGCTCCACCACATGACCAGCAGCAGCGCCGTCATGAACGGCGCGCCGACCAGGATGTACAGCGGCAGCGGCGGCACGCCGAGCATCCACTGCCACGACGCGACCGTGACCAGGGGCGGGTAGGTCGGGGCCTCGAAGCTGCAGGCGGCCGACATCTCGCGGGCCGTCAGCGGCGGGTAAACCACCGCCGAGTAGCCGCCCCGCTTGGTGGGGGCCGTGTCGGTGGCGATGGGCGCGAAGCCCAGGGCACGCGCCTGCTCGAGGGCCTCGCCGGCCTCCGGCACGAAGAGCTTCTTGAAGTACACCTGCGCCTGGTTGTAGAGCACCTCGCCGCGCCGCGGATGCACCCGGCCGGCCTCCTCGTAGGCGGCGAGGGCCTCGTCGAGGCGGCCGAGGTAGTAGACGTTGTTGGCGCGGCCGACCATGGCCGCGAAGTTGGTCGGGTCCTGCTTCAGCACCTGGCTGAAGAGGCGGTTCGACTCGTCGTAGTTGCCGCGTCGGGCCTCCTGCACCGCGAGGGCGACCGTCAGGCGGTCCTTGCGGGCGGCGTCCTCGGCCTGGCCCAGGCGCGTGCGCAGCCGGGACACGAGGTCGGCCGAGGGCGGCATGCGCAGGGCCTCGTCCAGCAGCGTCACCTCGCTGCCCGGATCGACGGTGGGCACGGCGTTGCGCAGGGCCGGCCAGCCCGGGAAGACCAGCGCCATGGCGGTCAGCCAGGTGGCGAGCAGCAGGCCGCGGGCGCGGCCGCGGGTCTGGATGAGCAGCGGCACCGAGATGATGGCCAGGAAGCCGAACCAGCCCGGGCGCAGTCCGGCCACCACCAGCGGCAGCAGCAGGGGCAGCACCACGCGCGGCACGTGCCGCGGGTTCTTCAGCAGCATGGCCGCGATGTCGTGGGCGATGTTGCGCCACCAGCCCAGGTACAGGGCGACCACGAGCACCGTCCAGAAGAAGCCCGTCGCCAGCAGGGCCGTCTGGTGGGCCGCGATGACGAAGGGGCCGCGCCCGACGGGCGAGTCGATCATGCTGCGGAACGAGGCCGGCAGCATCTGGCCGAGGGTCGCGGTGTCGAGGCGCTTGACCGCCTGCACCGACTGCCACCACTGGTAGCGGGGCTGGTCGGGGGCGGCCTGGATCGCGGCCTTCATGTTCATGTTGATGCCCGGGGCGTTGCTCGCCACCGCCGCCTGGCGCGCCAGGTGGTACCGGTACGAGCCGGCCACCGGATCGTCCAGGCGGGGGGGCTGCTTGGGCGACCGCGCGAGGGGCACCGTCGTGGCGGTGACCTCGGGCAGCTTCTTGCGGCTGATGTCGATGTCCGGCGCCGCGTAGGGCGACGCCTTGGCCGGGGCCGAAGCTTCGCGCAGGGTGTCCAGCGGGGCGTCCGCGGCGAGGGCGCGGCCGCCGCCCCCGAGGGCGAGCAACAGCGCGCAGGCCAGGCCGAACGTGCGGCCCCTGCTCCGGCGGCACTTGGTCTTCATGCATCCACCTGTCTGCTGAACGTATCGCATTCGGTTATTGAATCTTCCGTCGGAACGATACATGATCCCCCGGACCGATCCGCTGCCGGGTCGGGGGTGGTTCTCCCGAGTTATCGCCTCCGGCGCGCTCCTATTTACCAAAAATCGCGGGATCGCCCGGGCGCCCCGCCGAAGGCCTGATTCTCCCGTGCTCACCGACACCCTCCGCACCTCCCGCCTGCGGCGGATCCTGCTCGCCGTGGCCGGTTTCTGCGGCCTGGTGGGCCTGATCATCGAGTACGGCACGTATCCGGGGGCCTGGGCCCTGTTGGCGGCCCGCTGGCTGTCCGGCGCGGCGGTGCTGCTCTTCCTCGCGGAGCAGGTCACGGCCTGGCGGCAGTCGCTCACCTTCCGGCGCTACCTGCGGCGCCACTGGCCCACCTTCGCCCTGTCGGTGCTGCTGGTGCTGGAGTCCCTGGCCCTGCTGGCGGGGCGGGAGTCGACCTGGCTGCACTCGGCCCTCGAGCGGCTGGCGGTGGGCTCGATCACGCGGGCCTACCTGATCGTCATCCAGATCTACATCGTCTCGGTGTTCGCCGTCGAGCTGCCCCACCTGCACGCCAGTTTCGCCCGCCAGCGGATCCGGCCGGCGGTGGCCTTCGTGGTGGTGTTCGTGCTGCTGATCGCCCTGGGTTCGGGGCTGCTGCTGCTGCCGCGCGCGACGCCCGCCGACCAGCCCATCACCCCCCTCGACGCGGCCTTCACCGCCACCAGCGCCGTCTGCGTGACGGGGCTGATCGTCCGGGACACCGGCACCGGCTTCACGGTCTTCGGGCAGGCGGTGATCATGGTGCTGATCCAGCTCGGCGGCCTGGGCATCATGTCGCTCACGGCGGCCCTGGCCCTGCTGCTCGGGCGGGGCATCGGCGTGCGCGAGAGTTCGCTGCTGCGCGAGGTCTTCCAGCTGCCCATGCTGGGCGAGGTGGGGCGCATGATCCGCTTCATCATCGTCATGACCCTGGTGGTCGAGGGCGTGG
>JAGRGD010000145.1 GCA_020445665.1 Rhodocyclaceae bacterium | reverse complement strand
GCTTTTCCCGGCTACGCCCTGGACCTCGTCGCCTTCACCGGCATCACCGGACCGCTCACCTCGGCCCTGACCCAGATCGCCGCGCTCGGACCTGGAATCAAGGCCCTGGTCGGATTCGTCGGTTTCGTGGTTGCGCTCATATCGCTCTCCGCGCTACGCAACTTCGGCCCGGTCCTGTTCTACGTCGGCCTCGCCATCTTCGCCGCCGTGGGTCTCGTGATCGCCGGCGCGATCATGGGCGCGGTGATCTGAACCCAGCGGCATCGACACCCAGGAGACCGACATGCAAGCGGATACCTATATCCCGCGGCGTCTTGATGACCAATGGAAGATCGGCTTCTGGGATGTCGATGTCGCCGCGCCGATCCTGTTCATGTTCTTCGTCGGCTATCTATCCGGCAGCAAGGTGTCCTTTGCCGTCTGCATGGCGATTGGCATCTTCGTCTCGCGCTGGATTTCGCGCCTCAAGGCGGACAAGCACCCCGCCTTCGCCATCCACTGGCTGTACTGGCATCTGCCCGCCAGTCCGATGACCGCGATGCGCGCCACGCCACCGTCGCACATCCGCCGCATGGTCGGCTGAGCTGGGAGACAGCCCATGGACTTCGAACGACTCAACGGCGACATCAAGGAGATGCGGCGCCGCAATCGCGGGCTGGGCCTAGCGGTCGGCGCGCTCGCTGCCGGCCAGATCCTCGCCCTGGTGGTGATCCTCAACCTGCTCGGGACGGTGCGCACTGTGGTCGTACCGCCCTCGCTCAACAAGACCTTCTGGGTCACCCGCGACCAGGCCAGCAACGAATACCTCGAGCAGATGGGCAGCTTCATCGCCTGGCTGGTGCTCGACGTGACGCCGGCCTCGATCGACTGGAAGAAGGACATCCTGCTCGGCTACGTCGAACCCGACCAGTACGGCCCACTCAAGACGCGGCAGGAAGTGGAGGCCGAGCGCTTGAAGCGCATCAACGCCGCCACCGTGTTCGCGCCCCAGCAGCTCGTACCCAGCGAAGAAGGCCAGAGCATCGTCATCCGCGGGCGCCTGCGCACCCTGGTCAACGGCTTCGAGACCGCCAACGATCTCAAGGCCTACCGGGTTGAGTTCAGCTATGCCGGTGCGCGCATGCATTTGAAGAGTTTCAAGGAGGTGCCCAATGCCGGCAACTGAACCAACCCAGGCCCGATCCCCGCATCGGTTCGTCCTTGTGCCTCGGCACGGATGGGCGATGAGTGCAGCAACGGCCGCCATCGCCACCTTGACGGCCATGCCCGCCCAAGCGCTGCAGATCGTCGAGGCCAGCGACGGCGTGTCGGTCGAAGCCATCGTGTCGATCAAGGAGCCGACCCGCATCCGCATCGACGGAGCGCCGATCACCGACGTGTTCGGCAACATCCATTCGAGTCATTGCGGTGCGGCAACGGCCCTGCCCGCCACGCAGGGCATGAGCAGCACAGCGCCCGGCGGCGGCATCAGTTCGGCGATCAATCCGGCCGGCGAGGTCGTGCTGGAGTGCGACCGCGACAAGGGCGAAATCTACGTTCGCCCGGTCGGCGATTCCGTGAAGCCGATCAACCTGTTCGTCTCCTCGGCAAGCACCACCTACACGCTGCTGCTGCGCCGCGCGGACACGCCCGCCGACACCATCGTCATCCGCGACAAGACGCCCAGGGCGTTGAAGCCAGCCACAGCAGCCCCGGCCGGATTCGGACCGTCGCCCAACCCGGTCCGCGCCATGAAGGCGCTGCTGGTGGCGATGGCTTCGGACCGGGTGCCGCCCGACGTCCGGGTCGAAGAGACCCATCGCTCGGTCCCCCTGTGGATCGAGGCGCGCTTCTCGCTGGTGCGTCAGTACGAAGGACGCGGCCTGATCGGCGAGAAGTACCTGCTGCAGAACGTCAGCAATGCCCCCATGGTGCTGGCCGAACCGGAGTTCGATCGCGAGGCCGGCGGCATCGCCGGCGTCAGCATCGAGCAGCACAACCTGCGCCCCGGCGAGAGCACCAGCGTCTACGTGATCCGCCGAGGAGAGGCGCCATGACTACGCCGCAGCAGTCCTTCCAGTCCTTGCGTGGCCTGCCGCAACGCCTGTCGCAGCACGTGTTGCAGCACCTTTCCCCCCGGCAACGCCAATACG
>JAGRGD010000144.1 GCA_020445665.1 Rhodocyclaceae bacterium | reverse complement strand
GGCTGTGAGCCCGCGCCACTTCGTTGCGCTCGTCGCCAAGGGGGCCACCCTTGCCTTCCTCCCGCGCCTTGTGGCACAGGCTCAAAGTCTCAACGCGATCCGCCATACAAATGCCCACAGACCCTAGGCGGCGTCGCAACCGCTACGCCGTCGTCCATCGCGCCGGCATGCGTTCACTGGCGGGCCCGCCGCGCGGATCAGGCCGCCATGGCCGGTGACCTCGCCTGCGAGTCCGCCGGGCGCGCCTGCCCTGGCAGCCGCGCCATCATCAAATCTCCAGTTCATCGCTCGTTTGGCTCGACCGCGCCGACACCGAAGATGTCTTGCAGCGGCAGGCCGGTGTGAAGACGTCCGGCCGCGGCCAGGTGTTCGGGCACATGGCAGAGAAAGGCCGTCAGCAGATCCGCCAGTGCCGCGTCGTCGATTGCGTCCGGAGAGCGGCAGAAGGCCGCGTAGCGCGCCAGCTCGTCGAGCCAGTCGGTCATGTGGAAGGCGATCTCGCGGGCGGCCTGCGGCGTCAGGCCGGCGCCGTCCTGCACGGCCGCCTCGATTCGCGCCGCGATCCGAGCGGCGTCGAACGAGGCGGCCGGGTCGTCGAGTCGGTCAGGTTCTGTGGGCAGGTCTTGCGCCATGGGGGCTCGCCTCGGTTGCTCAGTTGTCGAGGGGGACCCGGGCGGTGATCCGGGTCCCCTGTCCGGGGCTCGACACCACCTCGAAGTGGCCGGCGTAGGTCTGCACCCGGTGCTGCATGCCGGCCAGCCCATGGCGGTCGGCAGCGAGGCCGCCGGGATCGAACCCGACCCCGTCGTCCGTCACCGACAGGCAGGCCACACTGGCCTCGACCCCGAGCGAAAGGGTCACGTGTGTCGCCTTGGCGTACTTGCGGATGTTGGTGAAGGCCTCCTGGGCGATCCGGAAGACCGTCAGTGCGCGCTCCTCGTCGAAGGTGGATACGTCGTCGGGCAGGGCCACGTCCACCGTCATTTCGCTGCCCATCGCAAAGTCTTCCGCGAGGGCCCGCAGGGCTTCCAACAGTCCGAGATCCTTGAGCAGGGGCGGGCGCAGGTCGTCGATGATGCGGCGCTTGAGGGCAATGCCGCTGGTCAGGGTCTCCTGCAGCCGGTCGAGTCGTGACTTCCAGGCCTCGCGCAGGTCCTCCGGCAACTTGCGGCGGATCCAGCCGGCGTCCATCTTGGCGGCTGTCAGCAGGGAACCCAGTTCGTCGTGCAGTTCACGCGCGAGGCGGGCCTGTTCCGCTTCACTCGCGTTGGTGAGGTATCGGGCGAGGCGCCTCAGTTCTGCGGTGCGCTGGCGAACCTGTTTCTCCAGGCGGCTGTTCTCGGTGGCCAGCAGCTCGGTGAGCTGGCCCCGGAGTTCCGCCTGCCGCTGCATGACCGCAAACAGCGCGATCAACAGCAGCAGGGTGGCGCCGGCCAGGGCGATGCCGATGCTCCGGGTCAGGCGGAAGCGGTCCTGGGAGATGCCGATGCTGGTTGTCACGTCGGCGGTCAACACCGCGCGCAGGCTCAGGATCTTGTCGCGGGCTTCGTCCATCAGGATCTTGCCCACCAGGTCGTTGGGCTGTTCGCCTTCCAGGGTGCGCCGCGCGACGGCCTCGCTCATCGCCGCCTGCTTGGCCTCGACCAGGCTGACCAGGGCGTCGAGCTCCGCCTGCATGCCGGGCTTGTCGCTGAAGTCCCCACGGATGCGTTCGAGCAGCGCGCCGATCGCCGGTGCGGCTGTTTCGTAGGGCTCGAGATAGAAGGGTTCGGCGGTGAGCAGGTAGCCGCGCACCCCTGTCTCGGAATCGACGAGCAGGAGCTGCAACTGGTCCATGTGATCCACCTGGGCGGACTGGGCCAGCACCTCGTCAAGCGCGTCGAGGCCGAGGGAGGACTGCAGGTAGCTCGACACGAGCAGGGTCAGGGCCAGGGCGCAACCACAGGCGAGCAGGACGTGCTGCCAGATGCGTGGCACACCGCCACCGTCGCTTGACGGGCGGGGGCTGGGGGCGTCGGGCGCCGACCCGGGCTGGGCAGTGGACATCTCGGCCTCCGATAGGGGTTGCCGGCCTGAAGGATTCCGCTGACATGCCCATCCGTGCGCACTGACAGAGGGGCCGGTGTCTGCTGCCTAGCATGGTATCAGCCCTCCGTTTCTCGGCGGGCACTCGCCCACTTCAGGAGATCCGCCATGAAAGCCACCCTTGCCATGATCATCGCCGCCGCCTTCGTGCTCGGCGCCTGCAATACCGTCGAGGGCGTCGGCAAGGACATCGAGGCAGGCGGCGAGAAGGTCCAGGAGACGGCCGAGGAGGTCAAGCGGGAGATGTAGGCCCGGGCCGCGCCGGGACCTTACTGGCCGAAGGTGGCGTCCACCACTTCGGCCAGCGCCGCAGCCACCTCCGGGTCGTCCGTCAGGCTCTCGACGATGGCACTGCGGCAGGCGCCGACCGGCCGCATGCCTGAGATCACCAGGCGCGCTGCATAGACCAGCAATCGGGTCGAGACGACCTCTTCGAGGTCGACGTCCTTGAGGCGCCGCAGGCTGTTGGCGATCGAGACAAGCTGCCGGGCGAGCATCGGCTCGCAGCCGGTCTCCCCTTCGAGGATGGCCTGTTCCCTGGCGGCTGCCGGAAAGTCGAAGCGCAGGCTGACGAAGCGCTGCCGCGTCGAGGGCTTCAGCCCCTTCAGGAAGTTCTGGTAGCCCGGGTTGTAGCTCATCACCAGCATGAAGCGGTCGGGCGCCTCGATCAGCTCTCCGGTGCGCTCGATCGGCAGCAGGCGCCGGTCGTCCGCGAGCGGATGAATCACCACCGTCGTATCGCGCCGGGCCTCGACGACCTCGTCGAGATAGCAGATGCCACCCTCCCGCACGGCACGGGTGAGGGGGCCGTCGTGCCACTCCGTGTTGCCGTCGCCGATCAGGTGACGGCCTACCAGGTCGGCGGCAGTGAGGTCATCGTGGCAGGCCACGGTGTAGAGCGGCAGGGACAGCCGCGCCGCCATGTGCGCCACGAAGCGTGTCTTGCCGACACCGGTCGGCCCCTTGATGAGCAGCGGCAGTCGATTGCGCCAGGCATGCTCGAAGACCTCCACCTCGTCACCTTCGGCCTCGTAGTAGGGAACCGCGGTTCCGAGTTCGTTCATTGCGTTCATTGCCTCAATCTCCTTCATCGACCTGCCGCCGGCAGGAAGCAAACACCGATCACGGCGAGCACGAGTACGAGCCATCCCAGCACCACCCACGGCACAGGGGGGCGAACGCCGCGCAAGCCCATGTAGTCGCGGATCACGGCCGTGCCCTTGGCGAGGGCAAGCGCCAGCACGAGGGCATTCACGGCACCGCCGCCGCTGCCCTCGCCGAGCCACCAGGCCACGCCGGTCGCGACCACCAGGAACAGCCAGATCCGGTCGATTTGTCGGGTCGTCATGGTCGTCACTCAATGCATCACGTAGATCAGCGGGAAAAGCACCAGCCAGACCAGATCCACCATGTGCCAGTAGGCGGCACCGCTCTCGAGCCCCGACAGGTTCCCCGGGTGATAACGGCGCTTGCGGATGCCCTGCCAGAGCACCGCCAGCACGACCATGCCGAGAATCACATGGAGGAAGTGGAAGAAGGTCAGGGACAGGTAGAACATGTAGAAATTGTTCGAAGACAGGCTGACGCCTGCCGAGAACTTGGCCGCGTACTCGAGCGCCTTGATCACCAGGAAGCCGGCACCGCAGGCCAGCCCGCCCAGGAGCCAGCGGGCGGCCACGGTGGTGAGGTTCTGCTGAGTCGCAGCGACTGCCCGCGCGACGCACCAGCTGCTGGTGACCAGGAGCAGGGTGTTGGCAGCTCCGGCGTTCCGGTCGAGGGTGCGCTGCATGGCGTCGAACAGGACCACATCCTGGCCGCGCGCGATCGCGTAGGAGATGAAGAAGACCGCGAACACAAGCAACTCGGCGACGATGAAGATCCAGACCGCGAGATCGCCCGGCAGCGAGCCGTCGCGGGCCGGGCGGTGCGTGCCGTCGGGGGCGAGCGCGGTTTCCGGGGTGATGGGCATGGCGCTAGGCTATCGCCGCTCCCTCTGGCGGGGCCTTGATGCGGGGCAAGAAACGGGGTCCGCGATTCGCGCCGGCATTCCGGATGCCGCCCCAAGTCGCCCTGAGGAAGCGGTCCGGCGAGGTCCGAGGTGCGTCGTTTCGGGCCAGAGCGGATCACCTTGCAATGCCCGATGGTCGGCGCGCACGGCGACGCGGTTCACAACGACAGCCGCTCGATCGATCCGGGTCTCACCGCGTCGCCGGTGCGGGTCGAGGCTGACTGGAACGGCGTGCGACGCATCTTCACGCCGCCTGCCGGTGAGACGACATCCACGCATTGGCGGACGGTGTTTGACTTCACAGTCTCGGCCCACTGCAATGTGAGCTTCGCGCCGGTCGGTGCCTGGAGTGCAGGATCGCCCAGCCGCCCGGCCGGAGCCAGCACGACCTGCTGCACGCCCTGACCGGGTCGTGGCCCCGGCTGGCCCATGGCTGGCCGGGGACGCAACGGTCGGTGGTCACGGCTTTCGCAGACCAGGAGGATGCAATGGGACGCCAGACATGGCGATCGGCGGTATACGTGCGGGATGCGGCATTCGTGGCGAAGCTTGGCGCTCCCCTGCTTGATCTGCTGGCGCCGGTCGCCGGCGAGCAGATTCTCGACCTCGGCTGTGGCGACGGCGAACTGACCGCGAGGATCCGTGAGTCCGGGGCATGCGTCACCGGACTTGATGCGAGCGAATCGATGGTCGCCGCGGCAAGGGCGAGGGGACTGGAGGCCGTTTGCTGCCCGGCCGGCACAATGCGCTACGCCGGGGTGTTCGACGCCGTGTTCAGCAATGCTGCGCTGCACTGGATGCCGGACGCCGCCGAGGTGGCCCGGCGCATCCACGCCGCCCTGCGACCCGGCGGCCGTCTGGTGGCGGAGTTCGGTGGCGAGGGGAACGTGGCCTCGGTACACCGCGCTTTGGCGGAGGCGCTTGCCCGGCACCCGGAAACGGGTGGATTCGATGATCCCTGGTATTTCCCGTCCGCAAGCCAGTACCGTTCGGTGCTGGAGGCGGCAGGTTTCGAGGTGCTCTCCATCGCAAGCGTCGAACGGCCGACGCCGCTGCCGTCCGGCCTGGAGGTCTGGCTGCGGCTGTTTGCCGATCATGCGCTCGGCGGTCTCCCCGAACGACTTGCCAGCGAACTGGTGGCCGACATCGAAGCCCGCGTGCGTGGTGCCCTGTGGCATCCGGACGAAGCCCGCGTGCGTGGTGCCCTGTGGCATCCGGACGAAGCCCGCGTGCGTGGTGCCCTGTGGCATCCGGACCGGGGCTGGGTGCTCGATTACGTTCGCCTTCGCGTGATGGCTCGCAAGCGCCTTGATCCTGCTACGGATCCAGGCTGTGCATGACGGAAAAACCGGATCGAAATCAGGAGTAGGGAGCCATTCGCCCGCGGTGAAGAGATCGGTCAATGTTGAACATGTGTGTCGCGTCCCCGCTGGTCTCCCCCTGCGTTACGCCTGTCGCCGATTCGTGAATTCGTCACGCAGCGCGTGTGAGGCAGTTCCTGCCCGGCGCCGGGTGCGAGCCCTTAGATTGGTCCTCGACAGGCGCACTTGCTGCGCCACAACATACCAAGCAAAAGAGGGTAAGCACATGAGCAAGGTCGTCCCGTGGTCCGATGCACTCAACATCGGAATCCCCGAGATCGACAGCCAGCATCAGGGACTGGTCGATACCATCAACGAGCTCTGGGAGGCGATCGTACGCAAGGCCGAGGAGAGCGACGTGGCGCGCATTCTGGATGAACTGCAGCGCTATGTTGTCTCCCATTTCACCGCCGAGGAGGCGCTGATGCGCGTCCAGGGCTACCCCCGCTTCGAAGAGCACCGGGAAGAGCATCGTGCCTTCCAGGCGCGCATCGCCGAGGCCCGGCAGGGCGTGGCCACCGGCAATCTGCCGGAACTGGCCCTGCTCCACTATCTGACGGAGTGGCTCGTCAAGCACATCCAGGCTGGCGATCGCGACTATGCCGACTTTTTCGAGTCCCGCCGCAAGCCGCGCAACGTGCTCTCCCGCTTCGTCTCCGCATTGACCGGATCGCGCGCCTGAGTTGCAGCCGGGCCGCGGCGGAGCGGCGGTCAGGCGAACGACGACGAGCAGTTTCCGAATCCAGCACCGTGCCCACCCGGGCGCCGCACGACGGCGTTCGGGTGGGCACGGTGTTGGTGCGTGTGGCGCATCGCTGCACCATTCTGAACGCATGAAAGCAGGCTGAACGTGGCTTCCCGGGGGGATTTCGGCGATGAGGCCGCTTCGGCGGGCGGGCATGCGACCTGCTAAGTAGTGCCCCGAAGGCGCGGAATCAACCCGCCCGGGAATCTTGCCCGGGGTGCGGGCCGCGCGCACCGGGGAATGCCCATGAACCTGACCGTGCCCGCACACCGGGCAATTCACGAAGCCGTGGGAGGCAGGCTCGATGCGTCCGGCCTCGTCGTGGCCGCCGGTCTGGTCTTCAATCCCTGCCCCCTGCGCCCCTGCAAGCCGACGCGCTTCGCCGGGGCGATCGCAGGGGTCAATCGGGTAGTGGCATCCATTCACCAATGGATCCGAAGGGGAACTCCATCAGGAGGCTCGAGGCGTCTCGCCCATGGGCGGACGATCTCGGGCTGCACACCTTCGAATGCACGAACGTCGGATCCTGGCTCATGAAGAAGGGCACGGACTGATCGTGGTCGAGGTCCCGCGATCAGGGGAGACGAGGAGATGGGACAGGTCAATACCCTGCTGACAGGCTCATGCGAAGCCTTCGACGGGGACGCCAGGATGGCGCTTGCCAGTGACGGCGCGCAGATGATGGCCATCCGTCGGGTGCCGCCCAGCTGGCGCGCCGGTACGGAGGTCCGTTGCTGGTACCTGGTGATGCTCGAGGGGGCCGGATCAGGGGCGCGATACCGGGTCGGCGAACAGCCGCTGGTGATCGGTGGCAGCGAGCCCGCCGATGTGGTGCTGCACGATGCCGAGGTGTCCGGCCGTCACTGCTCGCTCGTGTCGCAGCCTCTGACCGGTCTGATCCTGACCGAACTCGACGCAGCCAGCGACACGCTCATCAATGGGGAACGCCTGTGTGGCAGCGTGGTGGTGCCCGAGGAGGCCATCGTCCGGATCGGAAGCCACGTTTTCCGCTGCGAGCGCGTGAGAGCCAGCGACGCGGCCCGGTTCGAGGGTCAGGCTGAGGAGATCCGTCATGCCAGAGAGCGTGTCCGGGCGCTCCTGCCTGCCCCCATCGAGCGCGGGCCACTGCGGGTCGACTGGGCCTTCGCCCCATCGGCCGAACTCGGTGGTGACGTGTTCGGCTACCACTGGCTCGACGAAGACCGATTTGCGGTGTTTCTGATCGATGTCTCGGGGCACGGTCCCGGGGCGGCCCTGCACAGCGCAACCATTGCCGGGGTGTTGTCCGGCGGGAGCTTGCCGGGCGTGAACCTCCACGTGCCTGTCGAGGTCGTCGGTGCGCTCAATGACATCTTCCCGATGGACGATTGCGGTGGCCTGTGCTTTTCGATCTGGTACGGCGTCTATGACCGCAGCAGCGGCCAGTTCGACTACTGCTCTGCTGGGACCGCCCCGGCCTATCTGATTGACTGGGAGGGGGCGGGCGTGTTGTCGCTGCAGACACGCAATCTCCTGGTCGGGGCCTTGCCGGGCTACCGCTTCCGCTCCGAGTCGGTCGCGGTGCCCCTGGGCAGCCGGGTGTATCTCTTCAGCGATGGGGCCTTTGAGGTTCGCGACGAAATGGGCCGGGAGGGGCGCCTCGAGGACTTCAGGGCGCAGTTGCTGGTGCCCGGCTCGGCGCCTGAGTCGCGTCCGTCAGCCTTGCTCGAGCGCGCGCGTGAGCGCGCCTCGGCGAGGGGTCTCGAGGATGACTTCACACTTGTCAGCATCGAGTTCCGCTGTGTTTCCTGAGGTCGCGATGGCCAGCCCGGAGGGGAGGGTGCAGGACATGCGGGATGTGATGGACATCCAGGCGGTGGACCAGACGACGATGCGCGTCGTCCTGGTGGGCCGGCTCGATACGCCGACGATCGAACGGATCGAACCCGGTCTGCGTGCCCGAATCCGCGACAGCAGGCAGCATGTGATCGTCGATCTCTACGAGGTGGGATTCGCGGCGTCTCTGGCGATCCGGATGTTTGTCGTGATCGCGCGGCAACTGCAGGGAACCGGTCGAAAAATCGTCCTGTTCGGTGCGCAGCCATTGGTGCAGGACATGTTCGACCGTGTGGCCCTCGACGACCTGGTTCCGATTGTCCCGGATGTGTCCGACGCCCTCGCGCTGATCGATGCGGTGTCCCGCTGAGCCGCGCGTCGGTGACCGCTGCCTGGTTGCGGCAACTTGCCACCGACGGCGGGGTTGCACGCCAGCCGTCACCGTCCTTATCGGGCGGGTGCGTCCGGTGACTGGCCGGGAAGACCTCGCCATTGTGGGAAATCCCGACGAGGCGTGAATCTGAACGTTGACGACAAAGGCACACTTTCCGGAATGCTCGGGTGCTCGAAACGTGATCGGGTGCGACCCGCGGGGCCGCGACCGGAAACGAAAGAGGCCCGCCGTTTGGCGGGCCTCCGACAGGCTTGAAGCGGGTGCTGCGATCAGGCTGTGGCCACCGCCTCCTCGCCCTTGACGAAGAAGCTGGCGATATAGACCACCAGACCGATCAGGAACACCACGCCGGTCCACTCGCGCATCCAGTAGAACAGGCTGATCTGGTCCTGTACCTGCATGAAGGGCAGCGGCGTGTCATTGAAGCGCTGCAGCCAGACCTGCAGGATACCGGCGGCGGTCAGGAACAGCGTGATGAACACCATCGAGATCGTCATCAGCCAGAAGCTCCACATCTCCATGACTTGGGACTTGTTGGAGTTGGCGGCCCGTCCGCGCAGCACCGGCATGGCGTAGCTGATCATGCACAGGACCACCATCGCATAGGCGCCGTAGAAGGCCATGTGACCGTGGGCGGCGGTGATCTGGGTGCCGTGGGTGAAGTAGTTCACCGGGGCCAGGGTGTGCAGGAAGCCCCACACGCCGGCGCCGAGGAAAGCCATCACGCCGGTGCCCAGGGCCCACAGCGTGGCGGCCTTGTTGGGGTGCTCGCGTCGGCGACGGTTGACCATGTTGAAGGCGAAGACGGTCATGGCGAAGAAGGGGATCGGCTCCAGTGCGGAGAACACCGAACCCCACCACTGCCAGTACTCCGGCGTACCAATCCAGAAGTAGTGGTGGCCGGTACCGATGATGCCGGTGATCAGGGTCAGGGTGATGATCACTTACAGCCACTTCTCGATCACCTCGCGATCGACGCCGGTCACCTTGATTAGCACGAAGGCC
>JAGRGD010000143.1 GCA_020445665.1 Rhodocyclaceae bacterium | reverse complement strand
CCGGACCGCTCACCTCGGCCCTGACCCAGCTCGCCGATCTGGGGCCGGGAATCAAGGCGCTGGTCGGCTTCATCGGCTTCGTCGTCGCGCTGATTTCGCTGTCCGCGCTGCGCAACTTCGGGCCCGTGCTGTTCTACGTCGGCCTCGCCATCTTCGCCGCCGTCGGACTCGTGATCGCCGGCGCAATCATGGGTGCGGTGGTCTGACGCCTGCCTCGAGCCCTGGGAAACCGGCATGCGCACCGACACCTACATTCCCCGTCGTCTGGACGACCAGTGGAAGATCGGCTTCTGGGACGTCGATGTCGCGGCGCCGGTCGTTCTCATGTTCTTCGTCGGCTACCTGTCCGGCACGAGGATGTCCTTCGCCATCTGCCTGGCGACGGGCATCTTCCTCTCGCGCTGGATCTCGCGGCTGAAGGCAGACAAGCACCCGGCCTATGCCATCCACTGGTTGTACTGGCATCTGCCCGCGAGCCCCCTGACCGCGATGCGGGCCACCCCGCCGTCGCACCTTCGCCGCATGGTCGGTTGAGCCCGGAGAACGCCCATGGACTTCGAACGGCTCAACGGCGACATCAAGGAGATGCGGCGCCGCAATCGCGGGCTCGGCCTGGCGGTCGGCGTGCTGGCTGCCGGCCAGATCCTCGCCCTGGTGGTCATCCTCAATCTGTTGGGAACGGTGCGCACGGTCGTCGTGCCGCCCGCCCTCAACCAGACTTTCTGGGTCACCCGCGACCAGGCCAGCCACGAATATCTCGAGCAGATGGGCAGCTTCATCGCCTGGCTGATCCTCGACGTAACGCCGGCGTCGATCGACTGGAAGAAGGACGTCCTCTTGGGTTACGTCGAGCCCGAGCAGCACGGCCCGCTCAAGGCGCGGCAGGAAGTGGAAGCCGAGCGCCTGAAGCGCATCAACGCCGCCACCGTGTTCGCGCCCCAGCAACTCGTCCCCAGCGAAGCGGCGCAGAGCGTCGTCATCCGCGGGCGCCTGCGCACCCTGGTCAACGGCTTCGAGACGGCCAACGAGCTCAAGGCCTACCTGATCGAGTTCAGTTACGCCGGCGCGCGCATGCACCTGAAAGCCTTCAAGGAGGTGCCCTATGCGAGCAAATAGATCAGCAAGCAATCCAGCCACGATTCCGCTGCCACTGCAGCGCATCGGACAGGCATTGTCGGCGATTGCCACGGTCACCGCGGTGATCCTGGCAGCGCCCGCCCATGCCCTGCAGCTCGTCGAGGCCAGCGACGGCGTTTCCGTCGAAGCCATCCTCTCGATCAAGGAGCCGACGCGCATCCGCATCGAGAACGCACCGATCACCGACGTGTTCGGCAACATTCTGTCGAGCAACTGCGGCCCGTCTCCTGCGCTGCCCACGAATCCCGGCGCCACAGCGCCTGGGGCCGGCCTGCCGACGGTGAATCCGGGCGGCGAGATCGTGCTGGAGTGCGACCGCGACAAGGGCGAGGTCTATATCCGCCCGGTTGGCGACTCGACCAAGCCGATCAACCTGTTCGTCTCGTCGGCCGACGCCACTTACACGCTGCTGTTGCGCCGCGCTGACACGCCGGCCGACACGATCGTCATCCGCGACAAGACGCCCAAGGCGTTCAGGGCGACAGGGGCGACTCAGGCGGCGGCCGGTCCGTCGCCGAATCCCATCCGGGCGATGAAGGCCCTGCTGGTGGCGATGGCCTCGGATCGCGTGCCGCCAGACATCCAGGTGGAGGAAGCCCACCGCACGATCCACCTTTGGACGGAAGTGCGCTTCTCCTTGATACGCCAGTACGAGGGGCGCGGTCTCATCGGCGAGAAGTTCCTGCTGCAGAACGTCGGCGCCGAACCCATGGTGGTGGCGGAGCAGGAGTTTGATCGCGACGGCGGCGAGATCGCCGGAATCGCCATCGAGCACCACAACCTGCGCCCCGGCGAGAGCACCAGTGTCTACGTGATCCGGCGCGGAGGTGGGCGATGAACGCGCCGCGCCAACCCGCCCACGCCCTGCGCGCCCTGCTGGAACGCCTGTCGCCCAAGCAGCGCCAGTACGCGATGCTGGGGGCCATCATCGCCGGCGGCGTCGGCATCCTCTGGCTGATCTTCGCCTTCACCGGCGCCGGCGCCAGGAACGGCGAGGCCCGCACTGTCGCCGGGCAACCCGGCACCGTCACCAATATCGGCGTCATGGCGCCCGGCGGCCAGGTCAACCCGGTGGACCAATGGGTCGGCACGGCCGGACGCAAGCTCGCCCAGTACGAAAGCGAACGCGAAGAGCAGGCGCGGCTCAACAAGGACCGCCAGGCCTTCGAAGCGAAGACCCTGCAGCGGTTCGCGGAGTTGGAACAACGGCTCACCTCGGCCCAACAGGCCGCCGCCACACCGGCTCCGCCGAAGCCGGCAGATCCGCCGACCTCCATGCCGCCGGCGCCACCGCCGCCCAAGGCAGTATCGGCGGGCGCGATGCCTCCCGGCGTCCCGGGGAACCTGCCCCCACCCGCGATCGCGCCGGCCATACCCACGATCACCCGCATCTCCTTGGGCAATCGATCCCGGGCCAACACTGGTTCCAGAGGGACATCGAACACAGAAACGGCCCTGGCGTCGGGCGCCGGGGCGCGGACCCCACCTACCCTCTCCACCTTTCTGCCGGTGAGTTTCACGCGCGGCACCTTGTTGGGCGGGCTCGATGCGCCCACCGGAGGCCAGTCCCAGGCCAACCCCCACCCGGTGCTGATCCGCCTTTCGGACAACAGCGTGCTGCCGAATCGCTTCCGCGGCGAATACCGCGACTGCTTCGTGATCGCGGCCGGCTATGGCGACATCAGCTCCGAGCGCGCCTATCTGCGCACCGAGAACCTGTCCTGCGTGCGGGCCGACGGCGCCACGCTGGAAGTGAAGATCCAGGGCAGCGTCTATGGCGAGGACGGCAAGGTCGGCATGCGCGGGCGCCTGGTCACCAAGCAGGGCCAGATGCTCGCCAATGCGCT
>JAGRGD010000142.1 GCA_020445665.1 Rhodocyclaceae bacterium | reverse complement strand
GGCTGTGAGCCCGCGCCACTTCGTTGCGCTCGTCGCCAAGGGGGCCACCCTTGCCTTCCTCCCGCGCCTTGTGGCACAGGCTCAAAGTCTCAACGCGATCCGCCATACAAATGCCCACAGACCCTAGTGGCTGCTGGCGGCGACGGCCGAGCCGTTTGAAGTCTTGCGGCGCCCGCGGCGGCGCACGGCGCCCGGGTCGAAACTGCCGTTGAGTTTCTCGATGGCGTCATTTCGGGCAGCGAGGGCCCGCTGGAAGGCGCCCTCCTCCCCGTACTTCTTGACCGAGAACTTGACCCGCTTGCGTTTTCCGTCTGGCAGGGGCCAGGAGGCGACCCAGAACCAGCGCTGCTTCTCTTCGGGCAGGTCCCGCGTTTCGGAAGCGCAGTAGCGGCAGACGCCAACCACGCCCGAGCGGTTGTTCTTCTTGACGATGCTGGAGTACTCCTGCATCGACAGCGGCGGGTGCTTGTCGAGGACGTCGTCCCGGTACTCCCGGGCGGCGGAGAAGGCCTTGCGCTTGCCGCCGAATATGCCGTCGGAAAAGTGCTTGCGATAGATGACGCCGCGCCGCTGAATGGTGACCAGCCAGCCGTGGGTACGGCTGGCATCGTTGTCAACGCGACTGATCCCGTAAACGCTTCCTCGACTCACATTCGCACTCCCGAGCGGCCCGATGGCCGAACATGGGAGTTCTTCGGCGCTTACGTAACAAACTTTAGCCAAGCCGCATGGCGCGCCCGAAGGGCGTTGCGTTCGGGCCGACGGACGTCAGTCGTCGACGAGGTTGAGCTCGAAGCCGGCCGGCAGGCTGGTGCCTTTTCGCGCCACGCTGCCACTCTTGGCGATCTGGCGCGCCACGTCGGCCATCCGCCGTGAAACAACGGTGACGAGGCGGCGGCGGAACTGCTCGAGGCATTCGTCGGTGGCGAGCGCCAGGGCCGAGGGCTTGAACTCGATGTAGCTGGTTTCCTCGAGGGTCACCACGGTGTAGGCGTGCTTGTGATCGATCTCGTCGAGGTAGGCCACCTCGCCGAACACCTCGCCCGGACCCAGCTCCATGAACCGGCGACCGTCCACCGACAGCTCGACCGATCCGCTCAGTACCAGCCCGAAGCGCTGGTCCATGTCGCCCTCGCGCATCAGGGTGTTGTCGGCATCGACCTTGCGCCAGGCCGACAGACGCAGCACCTCCCACAGTTCGAGATCCTCGAACTCGGTGAAGAAGCCCGATTTTCGCAACACCGAAAAGCGTTCGGTGTCGGGCGGCACGTATTTGTCGTCGACGATCTTGTAGCGGACCGCTGACAGGTCCTTGGCCAGCTCTGCGCCGTTCTTGTAGCGGGAGTAGAGATCCTTCTCGAGGGACTTGCGGATCACCATGTCCATCTGCTCGGGCACGTCCGGATTGAGCTGGCTGACCGATGGCGCGTCGGTGTTGATGATCTTGTAGATCAGCTGGGCCGGGTTCTTGGCGCGGAAGGGGAGGCGCCCCGCCAGCATGTGAAACAGCACCACGCCGAGCGAGAAGAGGTCGGTTTTCTGGTTGAGAGGGTAGTTCTTGATCTGCTCGGGCGACATGTAGGCCGGAGAGCCGACCCCCATGATGAACGTCGAGTCGGCATCGCTCTTCTTCGAGACATTCAGTGCCAGTCCGAAGTCGGTGATCTTCACGTTGTCGTTGTCATCGACGAGGATATTGGCGGGCTTGATGTCCCGATGAACGATGCCCTGGCGATAGGCGTAGTCGAGCGCCATCGCACACTTGAAGACGATACCGATGGTGCGGTGGACCGGCAGCAGGGTCTCGAAGCTGCAGTAGCGCTCGAGGGAGTCGCCCGGGAAGTACTCCATCACCACATAGGCCTCGTCCTTCTCGATCACCACCTCGAAGATCTTGATGATGTGCGGATGATCGAGCCGCCTCGAGACCGCCTGCTCCGCCTTCAGGAGCTTGATCAGGCGACGGTTCCAGCGCGCCTCGTCACGGGCCTTGTCGCCGAAGCGGATGTACTTGAGGGCCACCGGCTGGGGGTAATGGGGGCTTTCCGCCAGATACACGGTCGCCGTTGCTCCCTTGCCGATTTCCTTCAGGAGCGTGTACTTGCCGACCTTTTCGGGCTTGTCCGCCATGCCGTGGTGATTGCCTCGAACGAGGAACGGAGAAGGTTGAATTCTGGCACGATCAGCGCCAGTTTGCTCGCCTTGCGGGCAAGCGACCAGGACCACGGCTCGTGGACCCTCTCGGACTGGCCGTGTCAGCCGGCCCGCCAAGCGCCAGCGAAAGAAGTTTTTTTGGTGCCGGGCCTTGAAACCCCGCAACTTGCCCCCACTACGCAAGGGGTCAAGAACAGGAGTCACCCCATGCAACAGGACAATCCCGCGACGGACGCCCTGCCGGAAGCCGATCAGCAGGACCAGATGAGCACCGACGGTGCGCCAACCGACGCGAGCGCGGCGCCTGCCGCAGAGGCCCCCCAGGTCGATACCATGCCGAGCCTCGAGGAGGCCCTGCGTCTGGCCGAGCAGAGAGCTTCGGAACACCACGACGCCTGGCTGCGCGCGAAGGCAGAGACCGAAAACGTCCGGCGCCGGGCCCAGGAAGACGTGGCCAAGGCCCACAAATTTGCGGGCGAGAAGTTCGCCCAGGCGATGCTGCCGGTCAAGGACAGCCTCGAGGCGGCGCTGGCCACCGAGAACGCCACGATCGAGAGCCTGCGCGAAGGGGTCGAACTGACTCTCAAGCAGCTCGAGTCCGCCTTCAGCGGCGCCTCGGTCAGCGAGGAGAATCCGGCGGGGCAGCGCTTCGACCCGAATCTGCACCAGGCCATCAGCGCCATCGAGTCCGACGCCGAGCCCAACACCGTCATCGACGTGCTGCAGAAGGGCTACGTGATGAGCGACCGGGTGATCCGCCCGGCCCTCGTCGTGGTTTCGAAAGCCAGGGGCGCTTGAAAACCGGCACCCCCGCCACTACCTGAACATCAAGCCAATCCGGAGGCTGGGCATCGACGGGCAATCCGCCCGCCGGCCGAGCCGCCAACAGACGAAGGATACGAGTCATGGGAAAAATCATCGGTATTGACCTGGGCACCACCAACAGCTGTGTGTCCGTGATGGAGGGCGGCAAGCCCAAGGTCATTGAAAACGCCGAAGGCGCACGCACCACCCCCTCGGTGGTCGCCTATGCGGAAGACGGCGAGATCCTGGTCGGCGCACCGGCCAAGCGCCAGGCG
>JAGRGD010000141.1 GCA_020445665.1 Rhodocyclaceae bacterium | reverse complement strand
AGGCGTTCCAGCAGGGCGCGCAGGGTGTGGGCGGGTTGGCGCGGCGCGTTCATCGCCCACCTCCGCGCCGGATCACGTAGACGCTGGTGCTCTCGCCGGGGCGCAGGTTGTGGTGCTCGATGGCGATTCCGGCGACCTCACCGCCGTCCCGGTCAAATTCTTGCTCGGCCACCACCATGGGTTCGGTGCCGACGTTCTGCAGCAGGAACTTCTCGCCGATCAGTCCGCGCCCCTCGTACTGGCGTACCAAGGAGAAGCGCACTTCCGTCCATAGCTGGATCGCGCGGTGCACTTCTTCCACCTGGACGTCCGCCGGCACACGGTCCGAGGCCATTGCCACCAGCAGGGCCTTCATCGCCCGGATGGGATTCGGCGACGGCCCGGCCGCTACTTGATTCGCCCCTGTCGCCGTGAACGCCTTGGGCGTCTTGTCGCGGATGACGATGGTGTCGGCCGGCGTGTCGGCGCGGCGCAGCAGCAGCGTGTAGGTGGCGTCGGCCGACGAGACGAACAGATTGACCGGCTTTGCCGAGTCGCCCACCGGGCGGATATAGACCTCGCCTTTGTCGCGGTCGCACTCCAGCACGATCTCGCCGCCCGGGTCGAACGCCGGCAGGCCGGCCCCGGGCGCCGTGGTGCCGGAGTTCGTGGGCAGCGCCGGAGACGGGCCGCAGTTGCTCGACAAAATGTTGCCGAACACGTCGGTGATCGGCGCATGCTCGATGCGGATGCGTGTCGGCTCCTTGATCGAGAGGATGGCTTCGACCGAGACGCCGTCGCTGGCCTCGACGAGCTGCAGGGCATGCGCGGGCACCGGGATCATCGCGGCGACCAGGGCAATCGCCGACATTGGTTGGCCGATGCGCTGCAGCGGCATTGGATTACTTGCTGGCATAAGGCACCTCCTTGAAGGCTTTCAGGTGCATGCGTGCGCCGGCATGGCTGAACTCGATGAGGTAGGCCTTGAGTTCGTTGGCCGTCTCGAAGCCGTTGACCAGGGTGCGCAGGCGCCCGCGGATGACGACGCTCTGCGCCGCCTCGCTGGGGACGAGTTGCTGGGGCGCGAACACGGTGGCCGCGTTGATGCGCTTCAGGCGCTCGGCCTCCACTTCCTGCCGCGTCTTCAGTGCGCCGTACTGATCGGGGTCGACGTAGCCCAAGAGGACGTCTTTCTTCCAGTCGATCGATGCCGGCGTCACGTCGAGGATCAGCCAGGCGATGAAGCTGCCCATCTGCTCGAGGTATTCATGGCTGGCCTGGTCGCGGGTGACCCAGAAGGTCTGGTTGAGGGCGGGCGGCACGACGACCGTGCGTACCGTCCCCAACAGGTTAAGGATGACCACCAGGGCGAGGATCTGGCCGGCCGCCAGCACGCCGACCGCCAGACCGAGCCCGCGATTGCGGCGCCGTATCTCCTTGATGTCGCCATTGAGCCGTTCGAAGTCCATGGTCAGTGCCCGCCCGGCCGCCCGAAGGGCACTGAACGCCCCCTTGGGGGGCAGCGAACGAAGTGAGCGTGGGGGTTCATCTTTTCCTCCGGGCTTAACCAACCATGCGGCGCAGGTGCGAGGGCGGGGTCGCCCGCATCGCGGTGAGCGGCGTGGCCGGCAGATGCCAGTACAGCCAGTGGAGGGCGTAGGCCGGGTGCTTGTCCGCCTTCAGCCGCGCGACCCAGCGCGAGAGGAAGATGCCCGTCGCCAGGCAGATGGCGAAGGACATCCTCGTGCCGGACAGGTAGCCGACGAAGAACATGAAGAAGACCGGCGCCGCGACATCGACGTCCCAGAAGCCGATCTTCCACTGGTCGTCCAAACGACGGGGAATGTAGGTGTCGGTGTGCATGCCGGTCTCCCGGGGCTGGCGGCCGGCGGTTCAGATGACCGCGCCCATGATCGCGCCCGCGATCACAAGGCCGACAGCGGCGAAGATGGCCAGCCCGACGTAGAACAGGACGGGGCCGAAGTTGCGCAGCGCGGACAGCGAAATCAGCGCGACGACGAAGCCGATGAAACCGACCAGCGCCTTGATCCCCGGCCCCAGATCGGCGAGCTGGGTCAGGGCCGAGGTTAGCGGCCCGGTGATGCCCGTGAAGGCGACCAGGTCCAGGGCATAGCCGGGAAAGGCGGCGCCGAGGCCGAGCACGATCGTCGCGAGCAGCATCGCGACGGTCATCGGCTTGCGCGGGGAAACGCGGGGGGAAGCGACGAGCACTGCAGTGTTCATGGAAACCTCCGGGGATGGATTGGGCGTTGAACGGGGGTAGGGGAGACGGGTGGGCGTGTGAGGGCGCCGGCGGGTGGGAGCGCGCGGGCTCGACGGGTGAAGGACTTCGATGTCCTCGAACGACTGGCCCAGCGTCATGGCTGCTCCTCATTCATCTGGAAGACCACCTCGACCCGGCGGTTCTGGGCGCGGCCGGCCAGGGTGTCGTTCGGGGCGACGTAGCAGCATGCGCCGCGGGCCTTCAGGGTCAGCGTGGCGGCCAGCGCCGGATGCGTTCTGAGAAGGTGGTCGCGAACCGCGAGGGCGCGTGCCAGGGCGAGCTCCTGGTTGAACGCCAAGGGCCCCGCGCTATCGGTGCGGCCGATGATCGTGATGCGGCGCACTGGCAAACGGTCGTCCATGGCCGTAATCAGCTGGGAACGCGCGGCGCGGCTCAGCTTCGCGCTGCCCAGGGCGAACTGCACAATGACCGTGCGCGAGAGCTCCGCTGTCGTCGCAGGGACGGGCTGCACGGGGGCGGGCGCGACTGGTTCGGCCGGGGCGGGTGACGCGGCAGGGTCGATCGACTGCCTGGGCGCTTCGGTGGCCAGGGTCTTGGGCGTGCGCGTGGGGCAGGCCGGGGGCACGCACTGCGCGAACACGGCGTCGCGGCCGAAGTCGAGTTGGGCCAACCGTGCGGGTGCTGTCGGGTGCCGTCCGGTTGTGGAATCGAGCGGCTCCTGCGCGCGGAACAGGCTGCACGACGCTGCAAGGGCCGTGCAGCAGCCGACAACGGCGAGCCAACCGGCGCGATGCAGAACGCGAGACGTCATGGCGAGACCCTCACCGACATCAGGGTGGAGGTCGCCGCCGTCGATACCGTCTGCGAACCCGAGCGTGCGCCGCGTTGCCGAGACAACTGGCGGTACACCCGCCAGGCGTACTTGGCGCGCGCCTCGACGCAGTCCTTGCCCCTCAGTTGCGAGCAGGCCGCGCTGTAGGCGCCGACGGCATCCCAAGTCGCGCCTCGCCGCGAAAAGCTGTCGGCGAGCAGCCAGGCGCCGACCCGGATGTTGGTGCAGGGCTCGAAGAGATCGGCTTCGCGGATTCCGTGGCGGGACAGGGTCCGCAGGTGGCCGCTGTTGATCTGCATGAGCCCGATGTCGTAGGACCCGGTGCGCTGGAGGTGCGAGCGGTTGACCGCCCGGGGATTCAGGTTCGACTCGACCCGGGCAATGGCATAGAGCAGGTCGGCCGAGATGCCATAGCGCTGGGCAGCCTCCTCCCAGCAGGCTTGCGCCCCGGTGGGTGCGAGCACCAGGAAGGCGAAGGCAGCCAGGGCAGCAAATTGCGGCAGTCGACGCATGGGTCACCTCTCCAAACGAAACCGGAACGGCCCGCCGGGAAGCGGGCAGCGAGGTCTGGGCCGTCGGCGGTGCGCAGACGGTCAGGGTCGGGTTCGGGTCGGTCCGGCGTCTGGCCGGGCGAGGTGAGCGAGCGGGTCAGGAACGGGTAGGTATGCCGATCAGGAACAACCGTTGAGGTGATCGAAGCCTCAACCGGGCGGCGCATTCCACCCGTGATGGGCTCTTTCGGCCATGTTGCGGCGCGCCCGCTGCAGAATAGCGGCACCTGACGGATCCGCTGTCCGGCACAGGGCGACGCAGGCCGTCGTCAGTTGGTCGAGTTGAAACTTGGGGTTGGGGTGTCGGTTGGCGGGGGAACGTTGTAGCTCCAACAGCAACTGGTACTGCTGCCGCCACATCGATTCACGGCGGCGCGGTGT
>JAGRGD010000140.1 GCA_020445665.1 Rhodocyclaceae bacterium | reverse complement strand
TTCCTCGGGGTCGACCGGGCGATCCCGATGTTGCACGGCTCCCAGGGCTGCACGGCTTTCGCCAAGGTCTTCTTCGTTCGCCACTTCCGCGAGCCGATCCCGTTGCAGACCACGGCCATGGACCAGGCCAGCACCGTGCTCGGTGCCGACGAAAACGTCGTCCAGGGCCTCGAGACCATCGCCCGCAAGCAGAAGCCGGCGTTGATCGGGCTGCCGACCACCGGCCTGTCGGAGACCCAGGGGGCGGACGTGCGACGCAATGTGCGCGAATTTCGCGCGGCGTATCCGGAGCACGATGGCGTGGCCGTCGTGCCGGTCGATACGCCGGACTACGTCGGTTGCCTCGAAAGCGGATTCGCACTGGCCGTCAAGGCGATGATCGACGTGCTGGTGCCAGCCGACCACAGCCGCGTGGGCCAGCGGCCGAAGCAGGTGAACCTGCTCGTCAATGCCTCGCTGACCCCCGGCGATCTGGAGCACCTGCGCGATCTGGTCGAGAGCTTCGGCCTGCGCCCGGTGGTGTTCCCCGACGTCGGCGACTCCCTCGACGGTCACCTGATCGCCGACGACTTCACGCCGCTGACCTTCGGTGGCACCCCGGTCTCGGAGATCGCGGCCCTCAACGAGGCGGCCCACACGATCGTCGTCGGGCGGTCCCTGGCCGGCGCCGCCGACCTGCTGGCCGAGCGCAGCGGCGTGCCGGAGACGCGCTTCGACCACCTGATGGGGCTGGCCGCCAACGACCGCCTGGTGCAGGTGCTGGCGGAGCTCTCCGGTCGCAGCGTGCCGCCGCGGATCGAGCGCTGGCGCGCCCAGCTGCAGGACGCGATGGTGGACTGCCACTTCATGCTGGGCTTCGCGCGCATCGGCATCGCCGCCGATCCGGACCTGCTGCTGGCGATGTCCGAGTTCGTCGCCAGCTTCGGCGCGGAGGTGGTTGCCGCGGTGGCGCCGGACCGCGCCCCGGCACTGGCGGACGTGCCGGTCGCTGCGGTGCAGATCGGTGACCTCGAGGATCTCGAGACCCTGTCGCGGGGCGCCCGCCCCCAGCTGATCATCTCGAACAGCCACGCGGCCGACACGGCCGAGCGGCTCGGCGTGCCCCTGCTGCGGGCCGGCTTCCCCCAGTACGACCTGGTCGGCGGCTACACCCGCCAGTGGATCGGCTATCGCGGCGCCCGTCAGGCCCTGTTCGACCTCTCCAACCTGCTTCTGGCCCACCATGGACAACACCATGCCATCGCCCCCTACCACGCCGTGCTCCGCGGCGCCGGGCCCGGTCAAGTCGCGCACGCGCCGATTGAGCCTGGTCGCGAATCCCACTGAGGAGGCCCCCGCCATGCTGCCGATCGCCTTTGCCTCGACCGACCGGTCCACTGTGAACCAGCACTTCGGCGCGGCGGCCGCGTTCGCCATCCTCGAGGTGGGCACCGACAGCGTCCGCCTGCGCGAGGTGGCCGAGTTCATCGAGACCGAGATGGATGGCCATGAGGGCAAGCTCGACGCCAAGATCGCGTTGCTCGAAGGCTGCGCTGCCGTGTACTCGTGCGCGGTCGGTGCGTCTGCGGTCCAGCGCCTGATCGCCAAGGGCATCCAGCCGGTCAAGGTGGACGAGGGCTCGTCGATCGACGCGATCGTCGCCGAGCTGCAGGCGGAACTCGCCAGCGGACCGGGCGGCTGGCTGGCCAAGGCCCTGCAGCGGCGCGAGAAGTCCGATCCGGGCCGCTTCGCCGCCATGGCCGACGAAGGCTGGGAGGCCTGAGCCTCATGATCCGCGAACAGGCACGCATCGTCGCCCTGCGGGAAGGCCGGATGGTGCTGGAGCCCGTCAATACCGGCTGCGGCAGCTGCGGCAAGGCCAGCGGCTGCGGTACGGCCAGGCTTGCAAGCTGGCTGCCCTCGGCGCGACGCAGCCTTAACCTGCCGGCCGTTCCGGGTGCTCGGATCGGCGAGGTGCTCGAAGTCGGCCTGCCCGAGACGGCGCTGCTGGTCGCGGCCCTGACCGCCTATCTGCCACCGCTCCTGGGCCTGGTGCTCGGTGCGCTGGCGATCACGCCGGCCGGCGAGGCCCTGCAGCCCCTGGGCGCCGCGCTCGGCACCCTGGCCGGCCTCGCCGTCTCGCGTCTCTCGGGACGCCTGCTGGCCCACCGCATGACGCCGGTTCCGGTGGCGGCTGCCGCCGCATCGGACCGACCCATCCTCACACTGACACAGGAGTTTCACCATGACTGAGGCCATCGTCGAAGACGGCTTGATGAGTTCCGACTTCATCAAGGAGATCAACAAGCAGACCCGGGCCCTCGACAGCTACGGCACCTACGACGGCTGGCCCATCGAGCGCGTCCTGAAGCCCTTCGTGGTGACCAAGGAAGACCGCCGCCTGATCCCGGTGATCGGCGACCCGGACGAGGTCACGATCGCCCGCGTCAAGGCCTTCTACAACGCCATTGCGGCGCTGACCGAGAAGGAGTGCGGCCGCATGGCGAGCACCGTCATCAACATCTCCCACGAAGGCTTCGGCCGCGCGCTGATCACGGTCGGCAAGCTGATCGTGGTCGATCGCACCCTGCGCGACGTGCACCGCTTCGGCTTCGAGTCGCTGTCGAAGATGAAGGACGAGGCCGACAAGATCCTCTCGGTGGCGGTCGAGCTGGTGGGCAAGTATTCCGACGTGGCGGGGCTGTGAGATGAGCGACGACGAACTGAAGGCCCTGGAGAAGGAGGTGCGCAAGCTGAAGCGCATCGCCTCGGAGTGGGCGGCCCAGCTGCACGACCTGGTCGAGGACCGGCTGCCGGCCGGCTACGAGGAGATCCCGGGCATCGCCCAGTCCACCTACGACGCGTGCAAGGCATGGGCCGATGCCAGCAAGCGGCTGTCGGAAGTCACGACGGCCTGAACCACCGCCCGGCGTCGCGCCGGGCATGACACTGATTTTTGGCGGGGCAGGGGCCCTGCCCGGAGAAGCACTATGGATTCGATTACCGGCGTCACCCGCGGCGGGGCGGAGTGGGTACCGCAGTTCGTCCTCGAGCTGGACCCTGGCAAGTGCATCGGCTGCGGCCGTTGCTACAAGGTCTGTCCGCGCGATGTCTTCGATCTCGTCGAGCGCGAGGAGGACGAGCTGGACGAGGACCTGGACGACGACAACATGATGGTCATGACCATCGCCAACGGGCTCGACTGTATCGGCTGCGGTTCCTGTGCGCGGGTCTGTCCCAAGGGCTGCCATACCCACGGTCCCAGCGCCATCGCGGCCTGAGGCCGGGCGCGTGACACCGCCGGGGGATGTGATCGGCCTGCTGTCGGCGGCTTGCGAGCGCATGAACGCGCTCGCTGCTGCCTGGCAGCCCCCGGGCGGCACGCTGGTACGGGCGGACCGCGTGGTCTGGCAGGAGAAGCGCGATCCGTTCTCCGGCGCGCCGGTGCATGTGGGACGCTGGCCGCCCGACGCGGACGGTCGCCGTGGCGAGATTCAAGTCAATGACGATGGCAGCTTTTTTGCAGAGCACGACGTGCTGGCCTGGGAGGAGGGGCAGTTCGTCGAGGCGGTGACGGCCTGGGGGCGCAGCGATCGCCTCTGTGGCGAGGTGCGCAGGCTGACTGCGCCGGACTGACGAGAAGAGGAGACCCGAACCATGATGATCGAGATGAGCGCGCCGGTATGCGCGCAGGAGCAATTGTCGGAATGGCATTGCGTGCTTTATCACAAGCAGCGCACCAGCGCCCGCACCCGCTTCCTGCGGCTGAGCGGTGACGTGGTGTTTCCGCAGCCGGACGAGGACGCGACGCTCGCGGAAACTGTGCCGTCGGTCAAGGTCCGGGCCCACCCGGCCGCCGGTCTGGCGGGCGTCTCGGCGACGGTCGGTCTGGGCGCCGCCGAACTGCGTGTCGATGGCGAACCCCTCGGTGCCATCGGGGAACCGCCGACACCGGTCTGGCTGGTCGAGGTGACGACGATCGATCCGCCCTTCGACGAGGTCGCGGCCTTCGGCGGCGCCTTTGTCTCGATCATGGAGATGCGCGACGTCCCCGAGGCACAGCGCGCCCTGTTGCGGCTGGCTTACGAGCGCATCCTGGGCTGATCCGGCCCCAGCGGTACGACTGACGCGGGCAGCACCGATCCGGTGCTGCCCGCTGACGTTGACCTGCGTCAAATGCGGCGTTCGCCGGGCTTGCGGGGATTGTCAGCTTGTGGACTTTGCAACATCCCCTACCGCCTGTGCTGGAACCTACCGAACAATGGGTGTCGGGACTCAGGGTGACAATCCAGTCAAAACAACAACTTGCGATGTTTCTCCGGCGTGGCATGGGCGTTGCGATAGGTGAACCGTCACCCTCAACAACCCCGAAGAGGCTTGCCATGATCACCCTGACCCCGACAGCGCTGAATGCGGTCCGCCGCTTCGTCGAGACCTCCGCAGACCCGGTCGCCGGGCTGCGCATCTCCGTCGCCGGAGGCGGCTGCGCCGGCCTGCAGTACGGCCTGAAGCTCGAGGCCGAGAAGGACGCAGACGACCTCAGCCTCGACTTCGACGGCCTGACCGTGCTGGTCGATCCGTACTCCGCGCCGCTGCTCGAGGGCACGACGGTGGACTTCGTCGATTCCCTTTCCGGCAGCGGCTTCAAGTTTGAAAACCCGCACGCCAACAAGTCCTGCGCCTGCGGGCAGTCGTTCGCGGCCTGAGCCGCAACGCATCCATCACGCGTCACGCACTGAATACGGGAGCCAGCCATGTGGGACTACTCTGAAAAGGTCAAGGAACACTTCTACAACCCGCGCAATGCCGGTCCGCTCGACGGAGCGAACGGCATCGGCGACGTCGGATCGATCTCCTGTGGCGATGCGCTGCGGCTGATGCTGAAGGTCGAGCCCGAGTCCGAGCGCATTCTCGATGCCCACTTCCAGACCTTCGGCTGTGGTTCCGCGATCGCGTCGAGCTCGGCCCTGACCGAGATGATCAAGGGCATGACCCTCGACGAGGCGCTCGAAGTCTCGAACCAGGACATCGCCGACTTTCTCGACGGACTGCCGCCCGAGAAGATGCACTGCTCGGTGATGGGGCGCGAGGCCCTCCAGGCCGCGGTGGCCAACTACCGCGGCGAGGAGTGGAGCGACGACCACGAGGAAGGCGCGCTGATCTGCAAGTGCTTCGCCATCGACGCGGTGATGATCGAGGACACGATCCGCGCCAACAACCTCTCCACGGTCGAAGACGTCACCAACTACACCAAGGCCGGCGGTGGCTGCGCTGCGTGCCACGAGGGCATCGAGGAGATCCTCGGCAAGGTCCTCGCGGAGAAGGGCGAGGCCTTCGACCCGACGGCCAAGGCCGAGCCGGCCCCGGCGATGGGCAACCTGGCGCGGATCCGCAAGATCGAGCAGACCATCGAGATGATCCGCCCGAACCTGCAGCGCGACCACGGGGATATCGACCTGATCGACATCGACGGCAAGAACATCTACGTCGCCCTGAAGGGCGCCTGCATGGGCTGCCAGATGGAGGCTGTGACCCTCGGGGGTGTCCAGCAAAAGCTGATCGAGGCCCTCGGCGAGTTCGTCAAGGTCGTGCCGGTCGGCGCCCACAAGCACGCCCCCGCCGGCGCTGCCCTGACGGAGGCCTGATCGATGGGACCGATCTATCTCGACAACAACGCCACCACCCAGTGCGACCCGAAGGTGGTCGAGGCCATGCTGCCGTACTTCACCGAGCAGTTCGGCAACCCGTCGTCGATGCACAGCTTCGGCAACAAGGTGGGGATGGCGATCAAGAAGTCGCGTGCCCAGATCCAGGCCCTGATCGGCGCCGAGCACGACTCCGAGGTGATCTTCACCTCGTGTGGCACCGAGTCGGACTCGACCGCCATCCTCTCGGCGCTGCGGGGCCAGCCCGATCGCAGGGAGATCATCACCTCGACGGTGGAGCACCCGGCGGTGCTGAGCCTGGCCGAGCACCTCGAGAAGGAGGGCTACACGGTCCACCGCATCAAGGTGGACAGCCGCGGCCGGATCGATCTCGACGAGTATCGCAGCAAGCTCTCCGCCAACGTCGCGGTGGCCTCGTTCATGTGGGCCAACAACGAAACCGGCACGATCTTCCCGGTCGAGGAGATGGCCGAGATGGCCCATGAGGCCGGGGTGATGTTCCACACCGACGCGGTTCAGGCGGTGGGCAAGGTGCCCCTCGACCTCAAGCACTCGAAGATCGACATGCTGTCGATCTCCGGACACAAGCTGCATGCGCCCAAAGGGGTCGGCGTGATGTACCTGAAGCGCTCGACGCGCTTCCGCCCGCTGCTGCGCGGCGGCCACCAGGAGCGCGGCCGTCGGGCCGGCACCGAGAACGTGCCGGCGATCGTCGGCCTCGGCGTCGCCGCCGAGCTAGCCCTGGAGCACATGCAGTTCGAGAACACCGCCGTGCGCCGCATGCGCGACCAGCTCCAGGCCGGCATCCTGGCCCAGGTGCCCAACGCCTTCGCCACCGGGGACGTGGAGAACCGCCTGCCCAACACCGCGAACATCGCCTTCGAGTACATCGAGGGCGAGGCGATCCTGCTGCTGCTCAACAAGGAAGGTATCGCGGCGTCCAGCGGCTCCGCCTGCACCTCCGGCTCCCTCGAGCCCTCGCACGTGATGCGCGCGATGGGGATTCCCTACACCGCCGCCCACGGCACGGTGCGCTTCTCCCTGTCGCGCCACACCCGCGACTGCGAGATCGAGCGGGTCATCCAGGCGGTGCCGCCCATCGTTGCCCGTCTGCGAAAGCTGTCCCCCTACTGGGACGGCGACAAGCCGAAGGCCGACCCCGAGCAGGCCTTCGCCCCGACCTACGCCTGAGGAGCGCATCCGATGAGCGCAGCCGAAGCGGTCGACACGCCGGCACCGGGACTGTGGTCCCTGGTGGTCGAGGACATCGACTCGGTCCTCGCCCGCGATCCCGCGGCGCGGGGCCGGCTCGAGGTCCTCACCACCTACCCGGGCGTCCATGCGGTGATGTGGTACCGGTTGGCCCATGTGCTGTGGCAGCACCGGCTGAGCTACCTGGCCCGCCTGATCCAGTTCGTGACGCGGATGCTGACCCAGATCGACATCCACCCGGCGGCCCGCATCGGGCGCCGGCTGTTCATCGACCACGGCACCGGTGTCGTGATCGGCGAGACGGCCGAGGTCGGTGACGACTGCACCCTCTACCACGGCGTGACCCTCGGTGGCACCTCGTGGCGCAAGGGCAAGCGCCACCCGACCCTCGGCGACGGGGTCGTGATCGGTGCCGGCGCCAAGGTGCTCGGCCCGATCCGGGTCGGCGAAGGGGTGCGCATCGGCGCCAACTCGGTGGTGGTGACCGAGGTACCCGCCAACCGCACCGTGGTCGGCATCCCCGGCCGGATCGTGCGCAGCGAGGGCGGTCGCAGCCCCGACGGTTTCGACCTGGACCACCACCTGGTGCCGGACCCGGTCGGCAAGGCCCTGGCCTGTCTGCTCGACCGGGTCAAGGACCTGGAGACCCGTCTCGAGGAAGCCGGCCTCGGCCATGGCGACCCGGAGCATGCCTGCAGCGGTGGCTGCTCCTGCGGCAGCGTCCTCAAGCACCCGGGTGAGCATGTGGTCAGCGTCAGCCGGCCGAGGGAGCACTGAGATGGACCTGCACGACTTCGACTCCGCCAGTCTCTATTTCGACGAGCCCTGTCCCGAGACGGTGGAAGCGCTGATGGTCGAGGCCGCCGAGGGATACGAGGACGGCAGCGGCGAGCTGCCGCTGCTCAAGGCCCATTTCCTCGCGCCCGGCCAGCTGACCGTGCTGGTGGGCCTGTACCGCTTCTACTTCTACAAGCATCGCCTGGCCGACGCCGACTGCGTTGCCGCGCGGGCCATGGCGACCTCAGGTGAGCGGCTCGGTCTGCCCGAGGACTGGAGCGACGCCGACGAGATCGCGCTGGCCTGCGCGGCCAGCCGCTCGATCGGCCTGCTGCGCTTCTGGCTGCTGGCGCTCAAGGCGAGGGCGATCCTGGCGCTGCGCGAGGGGCACCTCGATAAAGGTCGGCAGATGCTCGACAAGCTCACCGAACTCGACCAGCACGACCGGCTCGGCGTTCGCCCCCTGATTGACGTACTGAACGGCCTGGCCAGCGAGGCGGAAAGCGCCGCCGCGACGGCCTAGGCCAACCCGACCCCCCGACGGAGCCACAGGAGAAACACCATGATCGACGACATCACCCTGGACGATGCGCTGGAAGAACTGGAGAGCGCCGAGGACTTCCTGAACCACTTCGGCGTGCCCTTCGACGCGTCCGTCGTGCATGTCAGCCGCCTGCACATCCTGCAGCGCTACCACGACTACCTGGGCCGAGAGGGCGAGCCCGAGGGCACCGATGCCGAGCGCTTTGCCGGCTACAAGGCGCTGCTCGAGCGCGCTTACCACGACTTTGTCGAGTCAACCCCCCTCGAGGAAAAGGTCTTCAAGGTGTTCCGCATGCACGAGCCTCAGGTGGCTTTCGTGCCGGTGGAGTCCTTGCGGATCCGCTGAGCGGAGGACGCCATGCTGCCCCGATTCGACTATGGCACCGTCGTGCGGGTGACCCGCAACGTTCGCAACGACGGCACCTACCCGGGCCTCGCTACAGGAAAGCTGCTGGTGCGCCGCGGCGCCACCGGGTACGTGCGCGACGTCGGCACCTTCCTGCAGGACCAGCTCATCTACACGGTGGCCTTTCTCGACACCGGTATCCCCGGTGACACCGAGGGCCGGGTGGTGGGCTGTCGCGAGGAGGAACTGATCGGTGAGGACGATCCGTGGGTGCCGACCCGCTTCGAGTCGCGCGAGAAGGTGGAGGCGGCGATGACCCTCGTCGTCGGTGGCGAATTGCGCGCCGAGGCCGGCACCGTCGGCGAGGTCTTGAAGGTGCTGCGCGACGCGCCCGACGGGCCCCAGTACCAGGTGCATTTCCCGGGCTGGGTACTGCAGGTGCCGGAGCGGGTGCTCGCGCCGCACGATGCGCCGGAAACGGCTGGACAGGAGGAACTTGCCCATGAATCCGAGTGATGAGCGCGGCGTCATGGCCTACATGGCCTTCAGGTTGTCGCACGCCATGTTCCAGCGGCCCCCATCGGAACTCGATGGTGGCCAGCAGCGGCGGCTCGCGGCGTCGGTCCAGCGCCAGGCCATGATCGAGAGCCGCGTGCTGTCGGCCGACGAGGCGCGCGGTGTGCATGTGCCCGAGGTGACCGTGGATGAGGCCGTTGGCCAGTTGCGGGAGCGCTACGAGGACGAGGCATCGTTCGACGCTGCCGTTGCGGCCCAGGGCTTCGACGCGGCGGCCCTGCGCGAGGCGCTGGCGCGGGAGCTGCGTGTCGAGGCGGTGCTCGACAAGGTCTCATCCCGCTCGGCCACGGTCAGCGAGCTGGACGTCCAGCTCCACTACCAGCTGCGCCAGTCGGACTTCAGTCGTCCCGAACGGCGGCGGGTATCCCACATCCTGATCACCGTTAACGACGACTTTCCCGAGAACACCCGCGAGCGTGCCCTGGCACGGATCTCGGCGATCCGGCAACGGTTGCTGAAGAAAGCCGGGCGCTTTTCGGAACAGGCCATGAAACACTCCGAGTGCCCGACGGCCATGAACGGTGGTCTGCTCGGTGACTACACCCGCGGCCAGCTCTTTCCCGAGCTCGATGCCGCGCTGTTCGAGATGCAGCCGGGCGAGCTCTCCGAGCCGATCGAGTCCGAGCTGGGCTTTCACCTGCTGCGCTGCGAGGACGTGCGGCCCGCCGGCGTGGCGGCGCTGCCGGAGGTGTCCGGGGCGATCCGGGAGTCGATCGAGGCGCGCCGCAAGCGCCTTTGTCAGCGCGAATGGCTGAAGGAACTGCTCGGCGGCGAGATGCCCCAGCCGGCCTGAGCCGGCACCGGCCTCAGGCCGGCTCGTGCAGCGACTGGTGAATGTCCTCGACCTCGGCGCGGCAGGCGAGCAGGGCGGCGACGCAGTCCCCATCCAGCTTGCTACCCGAAAGGCTGTCCATTTCGTCGAGGGCTTCGCCGATGGTCCAGGCGCGCTTGTAGCTGCGCTTGCAGGTCAGCGCGTCGAGGATGTCGGCGATCGCGACAATGCGCGATTCGAGCGGGATCTGCGTGCCGGTGAGGTGTCCCGGGTATCCGCTGCCATCCATCAACTCGTGATGGTGGGCGATCACGTTGCGCATCAGGGTCACGCTCTGCAGCCCCTGCAGGTCGAAGTCCCGCACCAGGCGATCGGCCATCTCGACGCCCAGGGGCACGTGGGCATTCATGACTTCGCGCTCCTCCGGGGTGAGCGCGCCGGGTTTGTGGAGGATGCCGTCGGGCACGCCGACCTTGCCGATGTCGTGGAGCGGCGCGAACAGGCGCAGCAACTCGACGAAGTCATCGCCACGACCCGCCTTGACGGCCATCTCGCGGGCGATTACGTGGGCATAACTGGACATCCGGTCCAGGTGGGAGCCGGTTTCGATGTCGCGCAGGTGGGCGAACTGGCGTGCCAGCCGCAGGCTGCCGACGAGCATCTCGACGGACGCCAGCTCCTGGCGCACGACGACCCCGATCAGGTGGGAGAGCAGCAGCAGTTCGTCGATGACGTCGGGCAGGAAGCTCCCCGCAGTGCGCGAGTCGAGCAGGAGGAAGCCGAGCAGGCGGCCGTCCTGTTCGATCGGGATGCACAGGCAGGCGCGAAATCCCTGCACCGACAGCAAGGCCAGGTGCGGGTCGTCCGCCGCCTCGCGGCGGCCGGGGATGTCGTTGACGACCATCGGGTGCCGGCTGCGGGCAACCCGCTCGAACATCGGCCACTGGGACAGCGGCCTCGATGTGGCGTCGGGCGCCAGCACGCTGCCCTGGCTCGCGAAGACGTTTCTGGCGGTGTGCATGCCCGGGTCGTAGAGGGCGAACTCGATCCGGTCCACATGGGGATGGCGGGCCTCGATGCGTTGCCGCAGATCGGCCAGCTTGTGCCGCACCGAGTCGATGTGAAGGCTGCTGGCCTGGCGCGATACGGTCGCGGCAAGTTCTGTCCAGTAATCTTCATTGCACAGCGACTGGGCCACGAACACCCCCGATCTTGAGAAAGTGCCTCAGCTTGCCTGAAACAAAACCCTGATTGCAATCATGTTATTGCCGTTGGTGCGGATTGCCGGGGGAGGGGGCGGCAATCCGCACCGGAATCGATGCCCGGTCGGTATCAGCGGCTGCGACGCTTGGCTCGCTTGCGGTAGCGCCGCTTCTTGATCTTCGGTTCGTCCGGCAGCGCCCGCGCTGCGCGCAGGGCGTCGTCTGCGTTGTCTCCGACCGGCACCAGCAGCTTCTGTCCGGGCTTCAGCCGGGCGCCCGTGCGCAGGCCGTTGACTTCGGCCAGGGTGACGAGGGACACCTTGAAGCGGTTGGCGACGCTGCGCAGGGTGTCCTTGCGCTGCGCAGCATAGCTGCGCCACCGCGTGGCGGCGTCGCCCGAGAGCGCAAAGTTGGCGCGGAAGGTCTCGACGCTGTCGGCAGGCAGCACGATCGGCTGCGTGCCTTCCGGGATGATCGGGCGCTTGAGGGCGGGATTGAGGGCGACGAACTCCTCGAGGGGGATGCCGGCAAAGTCGGCTGCCGTCGCCAGGTCGAGGCCGGGCGGGCTGTCGACCGTCTCGAAGTGGGTCTTGTTGGCGACATAGGGCAGTTCGATGCCGTAGAGCTCCGGCCGCGCCACGATGTTCTTCAGGGCCTGCAGCTTGGGGACGTAGCGGCTGGTCTCGCGGGGCATCTTGAGGTGGGCATACTCGAGCGGCTTGCCCTGGGTGCTGTTCTTCTTCAGGGCGCGCCCGACCGCGCCCTCACCCCAGTTGTACGAGGCCAGCGCCAGATGCCAGTCGCCGTGCATCTCGTAGATGTACTGCAGGTAGTCCAGCGCCGCCGCGGTCGAGGCCACCACGTCGCGCCGCTCGTCCACCCAGGCGTTCTGTTCCAGGTTGAAGACCCGTCCGGTGCTCGGGATGAACTGCCACAGGCCGGCAGCCCGGGCGCGGGAGAAGGCGCGCGGATTGTAGGCGCTCTCGACCATCGGCAGGAGGGCCAGCTCGGTGGGCATGCCCCGCGCCTCCAGCTCCGCGACGATGTGGTAGAGGAAGGGGCGACCGCGCTCGAAGGCGCGGTCGAGATAGGAAGGATTGGACAGGTAGGCGAGTTGCTGGCGCTCGACTTCGTCGGTGGCGAGGTCCGGCATGCCGAAGCCGCGGCGGATGCGATCCCAGATGTCCACGGCATCGTTGGTCAGGTCCACCGTCGGCACCCAGGTCAGCTCGTCGTCCACCTCTTCCACTTCCGGGATCGTGACGGCAAGCCCCGTTCCGCCTGCATCGGCGTGGCGCTCGCTGTCCGGGCCGCCAGCGCCAGAAGCCGCGACCATCCCGGCGGCCTGCTGGGCACCGCCCCCTGCCGGCGCTGCCGGCACCGGACGCACGCCGACCATCAGCACAATGGCCAGCAGCAGGCAGGTCGGAGAACGTCGAATCATCGGGTGGCGGTACGCTGGATTGTTCAATGAGCGTTCCGATTCTAGCGGGGAGCTCGACTTGCTGCACTGGCGTGCGGCAGCCGTATGCCACCCGAAGGTGGCGCCGGCGCGACCGGGCTAAGACCACGATTGGGGGGGGAAACCCGTGTAGATTCGCGGTGTTCGGCAGGAGAATTACAGTAATCTCTAGGCTACCGAGACGCTGGGACCGAGATCCGTACGACAAAAATGAAGGCGTTGGTCATAGAGGACACCCTGACGAGTGCAACACTCGTCTGCCACCAGCTGGAGAAGATGGGGCTGGAGCCGCTGCATGCGCGCGATGGCGAGGCGGGCATCGAGGCATTCAAGAACCACAAGCCGGATCTGGTCCTGCTCGACATCATCATGCCGGGCATCGACGGCTTCGAAGTCTGCCGCCGCATCCGCCAGATGGAACGCAATGGCGAGTGGACGCCGATCATCTTCCTGACCGCGCGAACCGGCGATACCGACCTGGAGAAAGGCATCGAGGTGGGCGGCGACGACTATCTCGTCAAGCCGGTGTCGGAGGTCGTGCTGGCGGCCAAGGTGCGCGCCATGCAGCGCATCGCCCAGATGCGCTATTCGCTGGTGGTGCTGACCCGCAAGCTCGACGAGGCCAACCAGGAACTGAAGCGCCTGTCCTCCGTCGATGGCCTGACCGGCATCGCCAACCGTCGGCGTTGCGATGATCTGCTGGCGAAGGAATGGCGCCGGGCGGCGCGGACCGGCGAGCCGATCTCGATGCTGCTGATCGACGTGGACTTCTTCAAACCCTTCAACGACAACTACGGCCACCAGGTGGGCGACGAATGCCTGCGCGCGGTGGCCCGGACGCTCGACGCGGGCATCCAGCGTCCGGGCGATCTGGTCGCGCGCTTCGGTGGCGAGGAGTTCGCCGTGCTGCTGCCCCAGACCGACCTGGCAGGAGCCGGCCAGGTGGGTGAATCCTTGCGGGCGGCGGTGGAGGCGCTGGGCATCACCCACCGCCATTCGGAGGCGGCCCGCGTCGTGACGATCAGCGTCGGCGCGGCGAGCGCGCGACCGACGAGAGATTCAGCCGGCCCGGACGGGCTGGTCGAGGCGGCCGACAAGGCCCTCTATTCGGCCAAGCACGGCGGGCGCAATCGGGTTGCCGCAAGCAAGGCACCGGACTGAGCGCTCAGAAGCGGTTCTTCCAGTCACGCAGGGCCGTGAATACCTGCTCGTCGGTCGCATCGGCGAGATCCAGCGTGGCCCTCACCGATGCCGAATCGCAGCGCACGAAGGGGTTGATTTCACGCTGGGTTGCCAGGTCCGTGGGCAGCGTAGGCTCGGCCGCGTCACGCAGCGCCTGCATCGCTTCCGCGTAGCGGTCCCGCGCCGGGTTGTCGGGTTCGGCCGCGGCCGCAAAGGCCAGGTTGGCCAGCGTGTATTCGTGCGTGCAGAAGACCCGTGTCTCGGGTGGCAGGGTCATCAGCGCCTGTAGCGAGTGGTGCAACTGCTCTGGCGTTCCCTCGAAGACGCGACCGCAGCCGGCGTTGAACAGGGTGTCGCCGCAGAAGAGCACGCTGTGGCCGTGGAAGGCGATGTGACCGCGGGTATGGCCGGGGACGTCGATCACCTCGAAGAGCAGGCGGGGCGCGTCGAGCTGCACGCTATCGCCCCCCGCCACCGGGTGGGTGACGCCGGCGATCGTCTCGCCCGCCGGGCCGAAGACCGGGATCTCGGGTCTTGCCAGTTCGCCGATGCCGCCGGTGTGGTCGGCGTGGTGGTGGGTGATCAGGATGGCTGCCAGGGTCAGGTCGTGGCGCGCGAGATAGCGTTTCACCGGCGCCGCGTCGCCCGGGTCGACGACCACCGCACGGTTGCCGCTGCGGATCAGCCACACGTAGTTATCGGTGAAGGCGGGAATCGGGATAATCTCCATGGTCACGATTCTCGCCCACCCGCGCACGATGTCAATCACCGAGATCGAAGCCTGGCTCGACAGCCCCCAGGGACGCTATGTCTTCGACTGGGAGCAAGCGCGCGTCGACCAGGTGGTGGCCGACATCTTCGGCTTCAATGCAGTGCAGGTCGGCTTCCCGTGCTTCGAGTTCCTGCGCAGCAACCGCATGCCGTTCCGGCTGCGTTGCAGCGTCGAGCCCTGCGACGGCGTGGGCGTGGCGGCGCTGCCCTGGGAGCTGCCCTTCGAGTCGGCCAGCATCGACCTCGTGGTGCTGCCCCACGTGCTCGAGTTCTCGCCCCATCCCCACCAGGTGCTGCGGGAGGTCGAGCGCATCCTGGTGCCGGAGGGGCGGGTCGTCGTGACCGGGTTCAATCCGTACAGCCTGTGGGGCGTGCGGCGCAAGCTGGCGCGCCAGCGGGGTGCATTTCCGTGGCAGGGGCAGTATCTTTCTGTCCCCCGCCTGAAGGACTGGATGACCCTGCTCGGCATGGAGTCGCAGGTCAGTGCCTTCGGCTGCTATGCGCCGGCGGCCACCGATCCGCGCTGGATCGAGCGCTGGTCGTTCATGGACCGCGTTGGCCAGCGCTGGTGGCGCTTCGGTGGCGGGGTGTATCTGGTGCAGGCCATCAAGCGGGTGCGCGGCATGCGCCTGATCATGCCCAACTGGCGCGAGACGCGGGCGGCGGCCAAGCGCCTGTCGCCGGCGGTTCAGAAACAACAGAAGGAAGCCCTCAAGCAGTGAGTTCCGAACAGGTGGACATCTATACCGACGGCGCGTGCAGCGGCAATCCCGGCCCCGGGGGCTGGGGCGCGATCCTCCGAACCGACAGTCACGAGAAGGAGATCTGGGGTGGCGAGCCGGCGACGACCAACAACCGCATGGAGCTGATGGCCGTGATTCAGGCCCTCAAGCTCCTCAAGCGGCCGGTGCAGGCGCGGGTTCACACCGACAGCCAGTACGTCCAGAAGGGGATCTCGGAGTGGATCCATGGCTGGAAGGCGCGGGGCTGGAAGACCGCCTCGAAGGCGCCCGTCAAGAACGCCGACCTGTGGCGCGAGCTGGACGCCACCGCTGCGGGCCACCAGGTACAGTGGCTGTGGGTCAAGGGCCACGCCGGCCACCCCGAGAACGAGCGTGCCGACGAACTCGCCCGGCGCGGCGTCGAGGCGGTGCGCAGGAGCGGCAAGCTGGTCGAGGAGCTGGGCGTATGAGACAGGTCGTGCTGGATACCGAGACCACCGGCCTCGAGTGGCGCACGGGCGACCGGGTGATCGAGATCGGCTGCGTCGAGCTGGTGAACCGCAACCTGACGGGCCGCCACTACCACGTGTTCGTGAATCCCGAGCGGGAGGTGGATGCCGGCGCCATCGCCGTGCACGGCATCACCAACGAGTTCCTCGCCGACAAGCCGCGTTTCAGGGATGTGGCCGAGGACTTTGAGGCCTTTGTCCGCGACAGCGAGCTGATCATCCACAACGCGGCCTTTGACGTGGGCTTCCTCGACAACGAGCTTGGCCTGATCGGCCGCGCCAGGCTCGCCGAGACCTGCGCCGGGGTGATCGACACGCTGAAGATGGCCAAGGAGCAGCACCCGGGCAAGAAGGCCTCCCTCGATGCCCTGTGCGAGCGCTACGAGGTGGCCAACGCCCACCGCACGCTGCACGGCGCTCTGCTCGATGCGGAGCTGCTGGCCGACGTGTACCTGGCCATGACGCGGGGCCAGGAGAGCCTGATCATGGCCCTCGACGATGGCCTCGGCCCGGGTGAGGCCGGTGGCGGTTGGGGCGGCGAGCGTCCGCCGGTGCGCGTGCTGCGCGCCAGCGGCGACGAACTGGCGACCCACCAGGCCTACCTCGAGAAGATGGGCGAGGCCATGTGGCTGCCCAGGCCGCCGGCGCCGGCCGAAGAGGGCGCCTGATCAGGCCAGCCGCGCGGCCACCTCGCGGCCGATCGCGAGGCAGGCCGTGAGCCCCGGCGACTCGATGCCGAACAGATTCACGAGCCCGCCTACGCCGTGCTCGGCTTCGCCGTCGATGCGGAAGTCCGCCGCCGGCGCATCCGGGCCGTGCAGCTTGGGGCGCACGCCGGCGTAGCCGGGTTGCAGGGCACCGTCCGGCAGGGCCGGCCAGTAGGCCCGGATGGCGTCCGCGAAGCCCGCGGCGCGGGCCGGATCGACGGCGTATTCGGGCGCCTCCACCCACTCGACATCGGGCCCGAAGCGGGCCTGCCCGCCCAGGTCGAGGGTCAGGTGGACCCCCAGCCCGGCCGCCTCCGGGATCGGATAGATCAGCCGCGAGAACGGCGCGCGCCCCTGCAGCACGAAGTAGCTGCCCTTGGCGTAGCGCAGGGTCGGTGCGTGGGCCGGAGCGAGGCCCTCGGTGCGCTGCGCCAGCGCGCCGGCGCCGAGCCCGGCGGCGTTCACCACCCGGCTCGCCACCAGCGTCATCGCGTCCGCACCGCCGACCCGAACGATGATGCCGTCGGCCGTGGCGTGCAGCGACTCGACCGGCGCCTGCAGCGCCAGGCTGGCGCCGTCGCGCTCGGCGTCGCCCAGCAGGGACAGCATCAGGGCGTGGCTGTCGATGATGCCGGTGTCGGGCGAGAGCAGGGCCGACGCGCCGGCCAGCGCTGGCTCCAGCGCGAGCATGGCGGCCCGGTCGAGGCGCTGCAGGCCGGCCACGCCGCAGGCTTCGGCGTTGGCCTCGATGGCGTCGAGCCGCGCCGCCTGGGCATCGGTGGCGGCCACCACCAGCTTGCCGCAGCGCCGGTGGGCGATACCCTGGCGCGCGCAGTAGGCGTAGAGGGCGTCGCGGCCCTCGAGGCAGAGGCGGGCCTTGAGGCTGCCGGGCGGATAGTAGAGGCCGGCGTGGATCACCTCGCTGTTGCGGCTGCTGATGCCGCTGCCGAAGCGGCCCTCCGCCTCCAGGATCACCACCTCGCGGCCCGCCCGGGCCAGCGCCCGGGCGCTGGCCAGGCCGACCACACCGGCCCCGATCACGAGGGTGTCCACGTGCTCCATGGCGTCAGATCCGGAAGGCGCCGCCGGCGAACAGGCCGGCTTCCTCGAGGCGCGAGACGGTGGGGCGCAGATCCAGGCCGCTCTTCTCCTTCAGGGCGTAGGCGCGAGCCCGCATCTCGGTGGCATCGGTCGGCGCCGTCTCGCTGCGCGCGGCGAGCGCCACCACGTTGCCCGAGTCGCAGGACGGGAAGGCCACCGCATGGCCGTCGAAGGCCTCTTTCAAGCGTTCCACACTGGCCTTGAAGCCCCGGCTCCGCCCGAACAGGTTGGTGGCCAGCAGACCGCGCTCGGAGAGCCGCGCCCAGCAGGTCTGGTAAAACGGGAGGGTGTCCAGCGCGCCGGCACGGGCGTGCTGGTCGAAGCCGTCCACCAGGATCAGGTCGAAGCGTCGGTCGGTGTCGAGCAGGTAGTGGACCCCGTCGGCGACCACGATCTCGAAGCGGGCATCGTCGGGCGGCAGCTTGAAGAACTGCTCCGCCACCGCTACCACCTTGGCGTCGATCTCGACCGCGGTCAGGCGCGCCTCGGGCAGGTTTCGATGGATGAACTTGCAGATCGAGCCGGCGCCGATGCCGATGGTGAGGATGCGCCGCGGCCAGTCGTTGGCCGGTGTGAGCAGCAGCGGCGCCATCATCTCGCGGGTGTAGGCCAGCTCCAGGGCGTAGGGGCGGCGGATGCGCATCGCCCCCTGCACCCACTCGGAGCCGAAGTGCAGGTAGCGGACGCCGTTCTCTTCGGAAATGTCGATCGGAGTACTCATGGCATGACTCTGCCCGGCGGTGTCGGGCTGTAGGCGTTCGGGACGATGGTGACGGGTTCGCCGGCGGCCGGGTCGATGACAATGCGCACCCAGCCCATCAGCGGGCTGCCGTAGCACTGAACCCGGGTGAAGTTGGCCAGCGGGCGGCCGCCGCGGTCTGAGAGGGGCTGGTCGATGGTCAGCACGTGGTGGTCGCCGTGGAGCAGCAGCACCTGGCCATCGAAGGTTTCGGCGGCGTCCCGCAGGGCGGCCACAATCGCGCCGAAGCCGGGGTGCGGGTCGCCGTCGTCGAAGGCCTCGAGCCACGGATTGGCCTGCATCGTCACCACCAGCGCCGTCGAGCCGTCGGCGCGGGCCCGCGCCAGGCCATGGGCCAGCCACGCCAGATTGGCAGCGTTGCGGCGGGCGAACTCGGCCGGCGGCGTCTCGGCGCGGCCGCGCCGGTTCGACGGCCCGACCACGTTGAGCGTCACGAAGGTGGCCGGACCCGCCTGCCACAGCAGGTTCTCCCGGAAGGGTGAGCCGGGCATCGCGTCGGCCTGACTGGTCACTGCCAGGCGCCGCTGGCCGAGGCTCTCGCCCGGCGGGTAGAAGCGGCGGCGCAGGGCGTCGAGCCGCTCGAGGGGGTCGAAGCGGCCGGCGGCGAGCCGGTTGCAGTCGCTCCAGTCGTTGTCGCCGGGCGTCAGCACGAAGGGGATCGGGCTGGCATCGAAAAGGGCGAACCGGTCGTCGAAGACCTCGTCGCTGCAGTATTCGCCGCCGGACTTGATGTCCCCGGCGTGGATCACGAAATCCACCTCGTCGGCCGTCACCTGCCGCAGGTAGTCGGCGAACCAGGTGCGCTCGAAGCGGTTGTAGGGCACGTCGCCGATCAGCGCGAAGGCCAGCGCCGTGGCCAGCGCCGCCTTCGCGGGCAGGAGCAGGGCGAGGAGCGACAGCCAGCGCATCAACTGCCGGCCAGGCGCTTGAGGGCGTAGAGGTGCTCGAGGGCCTCCCGCGGGCTGAGATCGTCCGGGTCGATGTCGGCGAGCCGGGTCAGCACCGGATGGGCCAGCGGCTCCGGCTCGTCGGGCGCGAGGCTGGCGAAGAGGTCCGGCTGGTCGCTGTGGTTGATCTCCCGGTTCTCCAGCGCCCGCAGGCGCCGCTTGGCGTCGCGCACCACCGGCGCCGGAATGCCGGCCAGCGCCGCCACCTCGATGCCGTAGCTCTGGCTGGCGGGCCCGTCTTCGAGGGCATGGAGGAAGACGATGCGGTGGGCGTGCTCGACCGCGTCCAGGTGCACGTTGGCGCACTCGGGAAAGTCCAGGTTCAGGCGGGTCAGCTCGAAGTAGTGGGTCGAGAACAGGGTCGCGCAGCGGTTCTTCTCGAGCAGGCGGCGGGCGATGGCGAAGGCCAGCGCGAGGCCGTCGAAGGTGGAGGTGCCGCGGCCGATCTCGTCCATCAGCACCAGGCTCTCGTCGCTGGCGCCGTGCAGGATCGCCGAGGCCTCGGTCATCTCCACCATGAAGGTCGAGCGCCCCGAGGCCAGGTCGTCCGAGGCGCCGATGCGGGTGAAGATGGCGTCGGTCGGGCCGATGCGCGCCTCCCGCGCCGGCACGAAGCTGCCGACGTGGGCCATCAGCGTGATCAGCGCCACCTGACGCATGTAGGTGGACTTGCCGCCCATGTTGGGGCCGGTGATCATCAGCATCCGCCGGGTCGGCGAGAGCACGCAGTCGTTGGCGATGAAGTTCTCCACCTGCCGCTCCACCACCGGGTGTCGGCCGCCACGGATCTCCAGCCCCGGCTGGTCGCTGAACACCGGCCGGCAGTAGTCGTGGCGCAGCGCGATCTCCGACAGGGCGGCCAGGGCGTCGAGCTGGGCCAGCGCCCGCGCGATGCGCTGCAGGGCCTCGATGTGGGCCGCCAGGGCGTCGAGCAGGCCCTCGAAGAGCAGCTTTTCCCGTGCCAGCGCCCGGTCCTGGGCCGACAGGGCCTTGTCCTCGAAGGTCTTCAGCTCCGGCGTGATGTAGCGCTCGGCGTTCTTCAGCGTCTGGCGGCGGCGGTAGTCCTCCGGCACCTTGTCGGCGTGCACCCGGCCCACCTCGATGTAGAAGCCATGCACCTTGTTGAACTCGACCTTCAGGGTCGTGATGCCGGTACGTGCGCGCTCCCGCGCCTCCAGCTCGAGCAGGAAAGCGCCGCAGTTCTGCTGGATGCCCCGCAGCTCGTCCAGCTCGGCGTCGTAGCCCTCGGCGATGACGCCGCCGTCGCGCACCGCGTTCGACGGCTCCGGCGCCACCGCGGCCACCAGCAGCGCGACCAGCCCGGCCGGCGCGTCGAGGTCGCCGTGCAGGCTGGCGAGCAGGGCGTCCTCGGCGCTCGCCAGCGGCGCCCGCAGGTCGCCCAGGGCGCCGAGGCTGTCCCGCAGCGCGGAGAGATCCCGCGGCCGCGCACTGCGCAGCGCCACCCGGGCGGTGATCCGCTCCACGTCGGCGATGCCGCGCAGACCCACCCGCAGGGCATCCACCGGCCCATCGCCCATGTCGCCCATCATCGCCGCGACCGCGCCGTGGCGGCGGGCGGCCGCGTGACGGTCGCGCAGCGGATGGTGCAGCGCGTGGCGCAGCCAGCGCGAACCCATCGCCGTGCGGCAGCAGTCGAGCAGCGAGAGCAGGGTGGGCGCCGGCTCGCCGCGCAGGGTCTCGGTCAGCTCCAGGTTGCGGCGGGTGGCCGCGTCGAGCCGCAGGAACTCGTCCTCCCGCTCCAGCCGCAGACCGATCACGTGGGCCAGGCTCTGGCGCTGGGTGGCCTGGGCATAGTCGTAGAGTGCGCCTGCGGCCGCCAGCGCCACCTCGGCCGACTCGACGCCGAAGCCGGCCAGGTCGCGGGTGCCGAAGTGACCGGTCAGGAGCTTGCGCGCCGTCTCGGCGTCGAACTGCCAGTCGGCCAGCCGCCGCAGCGTGACCCCCAGCTGGTCCAGCAGCGGCAGGCGCAGCCCGTCCGGCACCAGCACCTCGGCCGGCCGCAGCCGCTCGAAGTGCCCCGCCAGCGCCTCCGGCACGGTCTGGGCGAGGCGCAGGTCGCCATTGGCCAGGTTCAGCCACGCCATGCCCAGCTGCCCGCGCACCAGGGTGAGGGCCAGCAGCAGCGAATCGGTCCGGTCGTCGAGCAGGGCCGCGTCGGTCACGGTACCCGGCGTCACGATCCGGCTCACCGCCCGCTCCATCGGCCCCTTGGTGGCGCCGGGCTCGCCGACCTGCTCGGCGATCACCACCGACTCGCCCATCTTCACCAGCCGCGCCAGGTACTGCTCCACCGCATGGAACGGCACCCCCGCCATCTTGATCGGCTGCCCGCCCGAGTTGCCCCGCGTGGTCAGCGTAATGTCCAGCAGCTTCGCCGCCCGCTCCGCGTCCTCGAAGAACAGCTCGTAGAAGTCGCCCATGCGGTAGAACAGCAGCAGCTCCGGGTACTGCGCTTTCAGACGCAGGTACTGCTGCATCATGGGGGTGTGTGTATGTATCTGATTTTCCTGCACAATATTCCGATTTTGTGGCGGGCGCAAGGGGGCATTCAGGGCATATGATAGCCAATCTGCCCCCCGGCATCGGCAAAGCCGGAGACGGCGGCGCGGGATGCACGAACTCAGTTTGGAGGCGATCTGGATGAGTCGCGTTTGGCCGTTTCCCGTGTCTTTTAAGGACTATTGGCGACGTCGCTACTGCTGGCCAAAGCGCTCGGTCCTGCCACCGATTCGAGGCTCCCTGGTCAGCCTGCCGCGGGCGCCCGTGCAGTTGCGGCGGGCCAAGAGTTGCGAATCGCTTTCCTGGACCCGTCAGGTCGAGTTCGGCACGGATTCGCCGCAGATCTCTCGGCGAGCGTAGGTTTTGGCGTAGGCAACTGACCGTCCGCGATCCAGCACGCAGGCGGCGTCACCTGCACCTACGACGCCGCCGGCCGGCCGCTGACCCGAAGCCTGCCGGACGGCCAGCTTGAGGCCTTCAGCTACGACCTGGGAGGCCACCTCACCGCCCACATCGACTTCAACGGCGAGACCACCCAGTACGCCTACGACAGCCTCGGCCGCCTGACGCTGACCCTCTACCCGGACGGCAGCTCGCTCGCCGTCACCTACGCCGCCGACGGCCAGGTGGCGAGCACCACCGATGCGCTCGGCACCACCACCTGGAGCTACGACCTCGCCGGCCGCCCCCTCCGGAAAACCCTGCCCGACGGCCGCTTCATCGGCTGGAACTATGACGCCGACGGCAGAATCACCGAGCGCAGCACCCCGGCCGGCACCGTACGCTACGCCTACGACGCCAAGGGTCAGCTCGCCAGCGTCACGGATCCGGAAGGGCGGAGCACGGGCTACAGCTGGAACGACGCCGGCGAGCTCACCCGCGTTGCCTACCCCAACGGCACCGAAACCCGCAGCGCGTACGACACCAACGGCCGCCTCACCCAGAAAGCCCACCTGAAGACCGTCGGCGGCAGCCTCATCGCCGCCAGCCGCTACGGCTACAGCAACGGCCAGAGAAGCCAGGTGGAGGTTTTCGATGGGGCGAGTACTGCCACCGAAGTCGACGGCACGCTCCAGCTCGACAACCCGGCCCACAGCACCACCTACGCCTACGACGAACTGCAGCGCCTGGTCGGAGAAACCCGGACACAGCGGGGCAGCCCGGAAACGCGGGAGACCGCCTACACCTATGACGCCGTCGCCAACCGCCGACAGCGCACCCAGACGAATAGCGCCGGCACCGTCACCACCGATTACGGCTACGACGCCAACGACCGGCTCACGACCGAAACCACCACCGATGCGCTGGGCGCCGTCAGCACCAGCAGCTACACCTGGGACGACAACGGCAACCTCCGCGCAAAGACCACCGCGAGCGGCGTCACCCTCTACGGCCGGGATGCCGAGAACCGGCTCATCGAAGTCAAGCGCGGCGCCGACGAAGCCAGCGTCGCAACCGTAGCCACCTACGCCTACGACGCCGACGGCCTACGCGTCAGGAGAACCGAACCGGGCACACCGCCCAAGGTCACCGACTACCTGACCGATCCGAGCTTCCCCTTCGCCAAGGTGCTCGAAGAGACCGAAACCCTGGGCGCCTCCACCGAAACGACCCACTACGTCTGGGGCGCCGAGCTCATCGAACAGCTCCGGAGCGGGCAGGGGACCTTCTACCACGCAGACGCGCTGGGCTCAGTCAAGGCGCTGACCGACGAAACCGGCTCCACCAGTGATCTGTACGAGTACGAGGCGTTCGGAAAACTGGCACAACACGCCGGCAGCAGCGGCAACGCCTATCGCTACACCGGGGAATATTTCGATGACGTGATCGGGCTGCAGTACAACCGGGCGCGCTGGTACAGCGCGGGGGTGGGAAGGTGGTCGGCGATGGATCCGCATCCTGGGGTGATGGGACGTCCAATTTCATTGAACGATTACGTGTATGCGGCTAATACTAAGCCGTACGTTGGTTAGCGAACATAAAATGCCTTTGGCGTGCGATAATTCGTTATGGAAAAGAGAGACGGTCGTTCGCTGTCGCACGCTACGCTCGAAGAGATTCGAATCCGGGCTGT
>JAGRGD010000139.1 GCA_020445665.1 Rhodocyclaceae bacterium | reverse complement strand
TGCGGACGAATTCACCCGGGCCGTGGATCGATCGGTCCACGTGGCTCTCCGCGGCGAAGTGCACGATCGCCCTCGGCTGGTGGCGGGCCAGCAGTGCATCGACCAGAGTCCGGTCGCAGATGTCGCCCTGGACAAACACGTGCCGCGCATCGCCGTCGAGCCCAGCCAGGGTCTGCAGGTTGCCCGCATAGGTCAGCTTGTCCAGGTTCACCACCGGCTCGTCGACGGCCGACAGCCAGTCGATCACGAAATTGCCGCCGATGAAGCCCGCGCCGCCGGTAACCAGAATCGTCATCTTGTCATCACGCCTGTCTGCCCAATCCCGGATTTTCCCACATGCCGACGGGCTCGGTCCCGCATTGTCGTCCGATGTCCTGCGATTGACCGCTACACTGGCGCACCATGTTACGCCTCGCCTATACCCTGCTGTGGTGCCTCGCCCTGCCGGCCGCGCTGGCCCGCCTCTACTGGCGGGGCCGCAGGGAACCCGGCTACCGCCAGCATCTGGCGGAACGTTTCGGCCGCTATCACGACACCGGCGACTTCACGGCTGCCTGGTGGATTCATGCCGTGTCGGTTGGCGAGACCCGGGCTGCAGAACCCATCGTGCAGGCACTGCTCGGCCGCGACCCCGATGCCCGCGTCCTGCTGACCCAGATGACGCCGACAGGTCGCCGCACCGCCCAGGCGCTATATGCCCGCTGCGGCGAACGGGTGCGCATTGCCTACCTGCCCTATGACCTGCCGTTTCTCGCGAACCGCTTCCTGCGTCACTTCCAGCCACGCATCGGGATGCTGATGGAGACCGAGGTCTGGCCGAACCTGATTCACGCGGCCCACCAGGCCGGAACACCGCTGGCACTGGTCAATGCCCGGATGTCCGAGCGCTCTGCACGGCGCTATGCGCGGCTCGGCGGCTTCGCCAGGCAGACCTTCTCGGAACTGGCGGGTGTCGCAGCCCAGACGGGCGACGACGCGCGGCGGCTGGCCGATCTGGGTGCCCGTGGTCCTGTCGTGAGTGGCAGCGTCAAGTTCGACGTGTCAGTGCCGGAGGAAAGCCGGGTGATCCGGGACGGCCTGCGCGACCGCATCGGCGAGCGCCCCGTCGTGCTGGCCGCGAGCACTCGCGAAGGTGAAGAAATGTCCCTCGTGACGGCCTTTCTGGCCGCCGCTCCCGCCGCGGCCCTGCTGGTCGTGGTGCCCCGGCACCCCCAGCGCTTCGATGAGGTTGCCGGGTGGCTGGCGGCGCGCCAGATTCCCAGCCAGCGCCGCTCGGCCCCCGAGCCCGTCGCACCCGCCACCCGCGTGCTGCTCGGTGATTCCATGGGCGAAATGTTCGCCTACTACGCCCTCGCCGATGTCTCGATCATCGGTGGCAGCTGGCAACCGCTGGGGGGGCAGAACCTGCTCGAGGCCTGCGCGGTCGGCACGCCGTCGATCGTCGGCCCCCACACCTTCAACTTTGCCGAGATTTCGGCGCACGCGATCAAGGCCGGCGCTACGCTGCGGGCAGCCGACGCGGGGGATGCCGTGGCCAAGGCGCTGGCGCTGATCGATGACGACGCGCACCGTCAGCGGATGGGCGCGGCCGGACTGGCGTTCTGTGCGGCCCACCGGGGGGCGACGCAGCGCACACTGGACATCCTCGACCAGCTGACGGGAGCAGCGCATTGACCCGGCAATCAATCAGGTAGTGATCGCGGGCGCCTCCTCCTCCCCATTCAAGGGGCGCGAGGCTGTGCTTCGCGAAATCCCCGCCCTTGCCCTCTTGGACGGGAGGGCGTGGCCCTCGTAGAGCCAGAAATGGAATCGCCAAATTGATTGCCGCGTCGATAGCCCCTGCGCTCAGGCGGCCAGCGCAGCCAACTCACGCTCGAGCAAGGCCGGGTCACCCGCGTTGAGCTCCACCAGCCGGCGCAGGTGGGTCATGCTATCGAGATCGATGTGCTCGCAACGCAGACCGACGCGCACGCCGTCCACATGGGCAACCCGCGTCTGCATCAGTATGCGCACGTCGCCGGACAAGGGCAGGTCCAGTTGCACGGATTGCCCCCGGCTGACCCGCCAGTTGGCGGGTACCTCAACGAGGGCGCCCTTCAGCGACAGGTCTGCCACCTCCGCCTCGACGAAAAGGCCCTCGCTCGCGAGCGAGGCGGGCGCCTCGAAAGCGGCACGCCAGAAGCGGCGACGATCGGTGCCGGTGTTCATTGCATTCCTCCACGCATGACGGGAGCAAGCGCGACGCTTGCCCTGCATGCTGGGAGTATCGGCCTGCGGCATGACCGCCACAAGGGTCCGACTTGCTGACAGGCACGTTGCGTTCAGTGAGCCAGCAGCCCGTTCACGCGCTGGATGTCGTCTTCGTCGAGCTGCCCGGCTGCGGCTTCGAGCTGCAGTTGGGCGACCAGCGTGTCATAGCGGGCGGCTGCGAGCTGCTGCTCGGTATCGGATAGCTGGGACTGGGCGTTGAGGACGTCGATGTTGATCCGCACGCCAACCTCGTAGCCAAGCCGGTTCGCCTCGAGTGCCGATGCGGACGACACCTGTGCGGCTTCGAGTGCGCCGATCTGGGCCATGCCGCTGGTGACGCCCAGATAGGCCTGGCGCGCCGCCAGCGCGGCGACCCGACGGGCCGACTCGAGGTCGGCTTCGGCCTGCATCTTCAGCGCCACAGCCTCCCGGTCCCGCGACGCGAGCGCTCCCCCCGCGAAGAGGGGCACCGCCAGTTCCAGCCCGATGCTGCGGGTGGTGGAGTCGGCCGACGATCCGGTGGTCGACGAGAAGCCCGTGCTCGACTTGTTGTAGCGGGCGACCAGGTCCACGGTCGGCAGGTGGGCCGCTCGGTTGCGCTCGACTTCGCGCGCCGCGATCTCGGCGGCCAGCTGTTGTATCTGAACGCCGTAGGCCGACCCTTCCGCAGAGCCGACCCAGCTGTCGATGTCCGCCGGCGCCGGCCGCTCGATGCGCACGCCGTCACGCAGGGGCGCCAGTGCGCCGGCCGGCCGGCCGATGAGTTGCGTCAGCGTCTGACGCTTGACCTCGAGGTCGTTGGCGGCAGCCAGTTGCTGTGCGTTGGCAAGATCAAAGCGGGACTGGGCCTCATGGACGTCCGTGATCGTGACGGTTCCCACCTCGAAGCTCTTCTTCGAGAGGGCCAGCTGCTCGCTGGCCGCGGTCTTCAGGGTGTCCACCGCCGCGAGCACATCAGCGGCCTTGAGGACGTCGAAATAGGCCTGGGCCACGCGCAGCGCCAGGTCCTGGCGAGCCGCGGCAAGCTGGGCCTCGGAGATGCCGACCTGCAGCTGGCCCTGTTGGTATTGCACCCAGTTCTGCCAGCGAAACACGGGCTGGGTGAGCTGGGCGCCATAGCCATTGCTGTTGTAGTTGCGGTCCTGGCCGGAGAAGGTGTTCTGGTTGTAGGTCGTATTGGCGGACAGGCCGATGTTGGGCAGCAGGCCGGCCCGGCCCTGGACGGCTGTCTCACGCCCTGCCTCGGCCTGGGCCCGGGCCGCCGCGAACTGCGCATCGTTGGCCAGCGCCTCGCGATATACCTCGAGCAGATCCATTCCCCACGCCGCCGGCATCGACAGGCCGATCAGGGAAGCCAGCAGTAAGCTCTTCATCATCGTCTCCGCTCGAGCCGGGGTGCGCTCACCCCGCCGCAAGAAAAAACGGGCCGGTAACCGGCCCGGTCGTAATGCCTGTCCGGACGCGTCAGTAGCGCGGCATGGCCGGGTCAACCTCGCCGGCCCAGGCCGCCACGCCGCCGGCCAGATTGATCACCTCGCCGAAGCCCTGGCGCTCCAGGAACATGGCCACCTGCATGCTGCGCCCCCCATGGTGGCAGATCACCACCACCGGCGCTGCGGCATCGAGTTCGCCGCAGCGGGCCGGCACGCTGGCCATCGGCATGGGGACCGAGCCATCGATCCGGCAGTACTCGAACTCGTTCGGCTCGCGGACATCAAGCAGCACCGGAGAGGGCCGCTCGGCGTCATCGAGCCAGTTCTTCAGTTCGGACGGCCGGATCTGGCGCATGGCAGCTTCCTTCTAGAATTCGAATTGATCGCGCTGGGGCGCGTTCCTGAGTTGGGGCACCAGGGTCTCGAAGAGGTCCTCGGTACGGAACTCGCCTTCGGCCGTGCAGGTCACGAGACGGGCGCGCATCAGCGGCGCCTCGCCCACGAAGGCAAAGAGGCGGCCGCCGACCTTGAGCTGTTCAAGCATCGAGTGGGGCAGCACCGGGAGGCCACCCGAGACCACGATCAGGTCGTAGGGCGCGCGGGACGGCCAGCCGAGCGAGCCGTCGCCGTCCTCGACCACCACATTCTCGACGCCGTTGCGCTTGAGGTTGTCGCTGGCGAACCGGACCAGTTCCGGCTCGATCTCGATCGACCGGACCCACTCCGCGCGAGCGGCCAGCAATGCCGTGAAATACCCGGAGCCTGTGCCGATCTCAAGCACCTGCTCACCACGACGCACCTGCAGCGCCTGAAGGACCTTGCCCTCGAGCACCGGCGTGAACATCGTCGCGCCGTGCCCCAGCTGGATCTCGGCCTCGGAGAGCGCCAGCGATTTCATGGCCGGCGGGACGTATTCCTCTCGGCGGACCTCCATCAGCAGATCGAGTACGTCGAAATCCAGGACGTCCCACGGACGAACCTGTTGCTCGACCATGTTGTAGCGCGCGCGTTCGAAGTTCATTCAAGCCCCCTTCTGCGGGAATATTAGCACATTCTGATTGACCGACCGGTCAAAACCCCCGAATTTTATCGCAATTCGCCGGCCCCACTAAGCCCTGATTGCCCCCCGGCCGCAACGGACTCACCGGGGCACCTGGGTGTGCGAGAAGCCCTGCAGCGCCCGGTTTGCCTCCAGCCGCAGCCGCGCGGCGGTCTCAAGCCAGGTCGGGTGGCCCGTCCGCAGGCCCAGCTCGAGGGCCTCCAGCGCTGCCCGCTCGAGTTGTGCGTAGGCAAAAAGCTGTCGCGCCTCCGGATTGCCCGTTGCCGACTGCGCCGCCATCGCTGCGATCAGCGCGTCCCAGTTGGGTTTGAGCTCCGTGTCGATGATCCGGACCGCATCTCGCTCGGCAATGCGTCCGGCGCCAAGATCCTCGACAAGCTGTCGTTGGCGCTCCGCCAGCAAGGGCTGGCGGGCCGCAAACACGGCCACCGCCGGATTGGGCCGGGCGGGCCGCTCGATGTCATGCCAAGCGAACACCGCAAGCGCCAGCAGCGCGACCGAACCGGCCATGCCTGCTGAAGGTCGCGCGGGACCAATACTGAGCAGCCAGCCCGCAGCCAGACCGCCCAGCAATCCGCCGACGTGGGCGGCATTGTCGACGCCGGGGATCGCGAAGCCGATCAGCAGCGAATAGCCGACGAAACTGAGCGTCATCGTCTTCAGTCGTGCGTAGGCAGCGCGAGGCATCTGCCGGCGATGCACGATGAGATAGCTCAGCAGGCCGCCGAAGACGCCGAAAATGGCGCCCGAGGCGCCGACACTGACCACGTCCTGGCGCCACCACACGCTGACCAGGCTCGCCAACAGCCCGGAAGCCAGGTACAGCAGGGCGAACCTGAGCGGGCCGAACATCCGCTCTACCAGATTCCCGGCCTGATACAGCGCCAGCATGTTCAAGCCGATGTGAAGCAGGCCGCCATGGAGGAAGACCGAGCTCAGGAGGCGCCAGGCTTCGCCGTTGAGGGTCAGCACGCCGTCGTTGCCACCCCAGTCGATCAGAACGGCCGACGGAATGTGGCTCCAGTTGCCGGCCGCGACCGCCAGGCCGAGGAAGGCGAGCACGTTCAGACCGACGAGCACCCGCGTGACGTAGGTGCTCGTGGCGGACAGGGGGAAGGGGACCAGCAACGGAATGATCGATCTCCGCGTTTGGGGGAGGAGAGCAGTGTAGCGGTCAAATCACCCTGAATGCCCGGCGAGCGAGGGACGCCGGCCTGCGCATGGAGTCTGCAAACGGCGAATGCGGATGACATCAGAATCGCAAAACCGAGACGTGCGCGTGGCGAGCCGCTAGAATTCGGCTCTGACGGATGAAGCGACTCGGCCAACGATGATCCACATACTCCAAGGCGGTGAAGTGTCGACCCGGTACAGCGACCGCTCGCTGCTGGAGGTCGCGATCGTCTCTGCCGTCTCGACGACCATCGGGGCGGACGAGGTCAGCATCTACAAGCTTCAGCCTGCCGGAACACGCCTGCTGCTTGAGCGCAGCACCCGCATCGACGGCCGCGATGTCAGCAGCCGCGACACGGACTTCGAGTCGCCCGAGGTCGCCGTGCCAATGGAGTCCCGCCCGGAGTTCGAGGCCTGCGTCTGCGACGAGCAGTCGGTCGCCGTGGAGGCGCCGTCCGGGGGCGGGTTCATTCACTGCATCCCGGTCGCCTATGATGGCAAGATTGCGGCCGTCATCGAACTTATCCGGCCTGCGATGATGAATGCGGCGGAACTGGAGCAGGTCGAACATTTCGTCAGCCTCTACCGCAACTACCTCAGCCTGCTCGAGTTCAGCGAGCGGGATACCCTGACCGGCCTGTTGAACCGCCGCACTTTCGATGATCAGGTCGAGAAGATCCTTCACTATCTGTCCAGCAACCGCGAGCCCGGCACCCTGCCCGGCAGCGGCGAGCGCCGCGAGGACCAGTCCGGCGAACTGCCCCACTGGATTGCGCTGCTCGACGTGGACAACTTCAAGCGGGTCAACGCGCGCTTCGGCCACCTCTATGGCGACGAAGTTCTGACCCTGCTCGCAAACCTGATGCGAGAGACGTTCCGTCACCGGGACAAGCTGTTCCGCTTCGGCGGCCAGGAATTCGTGGTCGTCCTGCGGCCAGCCGAGGGCGACGACGTGGAGCGGGTCCTCGACCGTTTCCGCGCCCGCGTCGCGGCCCACGCGTTTCCCCAGGTCGGACAGGTGACGGTCAGCATCGGCTTCGCGCCGATCGACAGCGCCACCACCCTTGAGAACGTGCTGGAACACGCCAGCCTCGCCCTTCGCCAGGCCAAGGACAACGGCCGCAATCAGGTACGGGTCTTCCGACCGACCGCCTGAGCCTGCGTCAGTGGCGGCTGGCGGACAGCGCCTGGCGCCGCTGACGGTCCGCCTCGAGTACGGCTAATTGCTCCTCCGCCGTGAGGGCCCGATGGCGCTTCCCGATGGCCTGAACCAGGCGGCGCCCCTGGTCGGCGATTCGCGGCCCCTCGGGAAGCAGCGCCCGTACCTCGGCCTCGGACAGCCCCACCGCCGCAGCGACCTCCTCCACGAAGCGCGCTTCGATCTGGCGCGTCTGGTCGCTGGCCCGCGCCACATCGGCCGCCGTTGGCTGCGCCACGGCGGCGACCGGCATCCACAACCCGGATACGGTCAGGGCAAGCACGCCGAAGCGGTGGCGCAGGCTCACGGCAGCAGGATGGTCGAACCGGTCGTGCGCCTTGCCTCGAGTGCCTCGTGGGCGGCTGCAGCCTCATCCAGCGCGAAGCGCTGATTGACCTCGATGCGGACCTTGCCGCTTCCCACCACGTCGAAGAGCTCGGCGCCCATCGCTTCAAGATCGCGCCGGGCCGCGGTGTAGGTAAAGAGCGTCGGACGTGTCACGAACAGGGAACCCATCTTGGCCAGCAGACCGAGATCGAACGGCGCGACGGGGCCCGAGGCCGCGCCGAACAGGACCATCGTGCCGAGTGGCCGCAGGCAGGCCAGGGAGTCCATGAAGGTGTCCTTGCCGATCGAGTCATAGACCACCGCCACGCCAGCGCCAGCGGTAATCTCGCGCACCCGCTCGGCGAACTTCTCGGTGCGATAGTTCACCGTGTGGTCGCAGCCATGTGCGCGGGCGAGTGCCGCCTTCTCCTCGGAACCGACGGTGCCGATGACGGTGGCCCCCAGCGCCTTGGCCCACTGACACACGATCAGGCCGACGCCGCCGGCAGCGGCGTGGATCAGGATAGTGTCGCCCGCCTGGACCCGATAGGTCCTGCGCAACAGGTACTGGGCGGTCAGGCCTTGCAGCATCATCGCGGCCCCGGTTTCAAAGCCGATACCATCAGGCAGGCTGAGCAGCCGGTCGGCTGGCAGATTGCGGCGGTCGGCGTAGGCCCCGATCGGGCCACCGGCATAGGCCACCCGATCCCCCACCGCGACGCTCGTTACGCCCTCGCCCACCGCCTCCACCACGCCGGCGCCTTCGAGTCCGATACCCGACGGCAGCGGGACGGGATACAGCCCGGAACGGTGGTAAGTGTCAATGTAGTTGAGGCCGATGGCCTCGTGCCGCACCTGGGCCTCGCCCGGCGCCGGCGCGGCGACCTCCCCCATCTCCACACGCAGGACCTCCGGTCCGCCCGTTTCGTGGAATCGGATTACCTTGCTCGCCATCACCTGTCTCCTCGTGGTCGTGCCACCCTGTTGTCAGCCGTTCATTCTAGCCCCGGCTCAGACACCAGGCAGGACGGGTAAACGACAACGCCCGGCACACGACGTGTGCCGGGCGTGAGCGGTGGCTGCTGCGGGTCAGGCGCCTTCGGCGTCGCGCAACTCGGCGGCATCGACCACGGCCAGAGCCGTGATGTTGACCAGCCGGCGGACCGTTGCCGACGGGGTGAGCACGTGCACCGGCTTGGCTGCACCCAGCAGGATCGGGCCTACCGTGACCCCGTCGCTGTTGGCCGCCTTGCACAGGTTGAACGAGATATTGGCTGCGTCGATGTTAGGCATCACGAGGAGGTTGGCCTCGCCCTGCAGTCGGCTGTCCGGGTTGGTGGTGCGGCGCACCTCCGTCATCAGCGCGTAGTCGGCGTGCATCTCGCCATCACACTCGAGGTCCGGCCGTGTCGACGCGATGATGTCGCGCGCCTCGCGCATCTTGCGCGCAGAGGCCGACTTGGAACTGCCGAAGTTGGAATGGGAGAGCAGGGCAATCCGGGGCTCGATACCGAAGCGCTTGAGCTCGTCGGCCGCCATCGTCGCGATGTCGGCGATTTCTTCCGCGGTCGGGTTCTCATTGACATAAGTGTCAGCGATGGCCAGCACGCGCTGCGGCAGGAGAAGGATGCTCATGGTGGCAAACCGCTTCGCGTCCGCACCGAGACCGATCACGTTCTCGACCTGCCGGAGGTGATACTCGTAGGTACCGAAGGTGCCGCAGACCAGCGCATCTGCATCGCCCCGACGCAGCAGCATGCTGCCGATCAGGGTGGTATCCCGGCGCAGCTTGGCCTTGGCGATATCGGCCGTCACGCCGTCGCGCGCCATGATGCGGTGATAGTCGGTCCACAGCTCCCGGTAGCGGGGATCATCCTCGACGTTCACCACGTCGAAGTCTCGCCCGGGCACGAGGTCCAGTCCGATTTTCTCGATCCGGCGTTCGATCACCGAGGGGCGCCCGATCAGGATCGGCCGGGCCAGGTCTTCGTCCACCACGACGCGGACCGCATGCAGGACGCGATCGTCCTCACCCTCGGCGTAGATCACCCGCTTCTGCTCGGGCGCGACCTTCTGCGCACGGGAGAAGACCGGCTTCATGATGATCCCCGAGGCATAGACAAAGTCGCTCAGGCTGTCGATGTAGGCCTTGAAGTCCTCGATCGGATTGGTCGCAACACCGGAGTCCATCGCGGCCTTGGCCACCGCCGGCGCGATCTTGACGATCAGGCGCGGATCAAAGGGCTTGGGAATCAGGTATTCCGGCCCGAAGCGCAGGTCGGCGCCCGCGTAGGCACTGGCGACGATGTCCGACTGCTCTGCCTCAGCCAGTTCGGCGATCGCCCGCACGCAGGCCAGCTTCATCTCCTCCGTGATCTTGGTGGCTCCGACATCGAGTGCACCGCGGAAGATGAACGGGAAGCAGAGGACATTGTTAACCTGGTTGGGGTAATCGGAGCGTCCGGTTGCGATGATGCAGTCGGGGCGTACCTCCTTGGCCAGCTCGGGCATGATCTCCGGCGTCGGGTTCGCCAGCGCGAAAATCAGCGGCTTGTCGGCCATGGTCGCCACCATGGCCGGCTTCAGCACGCCGGCAGTCGACAGGCCGAGGAACACATCTGCGCCCTCGATGCAGTCGGCCAGTGTCCGCGCCTCGGTGGTCTGCGCGTAGCGGGCCTTGTTGGCCTCCATGTTCTCGTCGCGACCGATGTAGATCACGCCGCGGGAGTCGCAAACATAGATGTTCTCGCGGCTCATGCCCAGGCTCACCATCAGGTCCAGGCAGGCGATGGCCGCAGCACCCGCGCCCGAGCAGACCAGCTTGACCTTCGAGATGTCCTTGCCGACCACCTTCAGACCATTGAGCAGGCCGGCCGCCGAGATGATGGCGGTTCCGTGCTGGTCGTCATGGAAGACGGGAATGTTCATCCGCTCGCGCAGCTTCTTCTCGATGTAGAAGCACTCCGGCGCCTTGATGTCTTCCAGGTTGATGCCGCCGAGCGTCGGCTCGAGCGCAGCGACGATGTCGATGATCTTGTCCGGGTCGTTCTCCGCCAGTTCGATGTCGAAGACGTCAATATTGGCGAACTTCTTGAACAGGCAGCCCTTGCCCTCCATGACCGGCTTCGACGCCAGCGGCCCGATGTTGCCGAGACCCAGCACCGCAGTGCCGTTGGTGATCACCCCGACCAGGTTGCCCCGCGAGGTGTATTCCCGGGCGTCGCCCGGATTGGCGACGATGGCGTCGCAGGCGGCCGCTACACCCGGCGAGTAGGCCAGCGCCAGATCGCGCTGGTTCGTCAGGCCCTTGGTCGGAACGACGGCGATCTTTCCGCGCGTCGGCGAGCGGTGGTATTCGAGTGCTGCGGCGATGAAATCCTGATCCATCCTTCTCCCTCTTTCTTCTCGGAGTCAAACGCTTCGAAATCTGGCGGGTGCACAGCATGACGCCCACGCTGAACAATTGCCATCGTGGTCATCCACAGCCATTTATGGGAGTAGTTGGCGCCGGATCGAAGCCAGCCGGCGTGCTGTAGATCGACTGCCGAGCGCGTCATGGCGCCGCAGCCGCATCCCGCGACACCGGGAGAGTGCATCGTCGGGACGGATTATGGTCCGGGATTCTAGCCCAGTCGGGCAGGACGCGCAGCCCCAACAACGCCGTTTTTGGCACAATTGGGAAAACAACATGGAGAGGGACTCATGCGGCGTGTCGTTTTCAATCAGAAGGGCGGCGTCGGCAAGTCGACGATCACCTGCAATCTGGCGGCCATCGCCGCTCACAATAAGGAGCGCACGCTGGTCGTGGACCTCGACCCGCAGGGGAACTCGACCCAGTACCTGCTCGGCGCAGAAGCCGATGCGGTCGAGACAACGCTGGCCGACTTCTTCGACCAGACCCTGAACTTCAAGCTCAATCCGATCCCGACCGAAGACTTCGTCCATGCCACGCCCTTCGACAACCTCCATGTCCTGCCGTCGAGCCCGCAGCTGGAGGAACTGAGCGGCAAGCTCGAGTCCCGCTACAAGATTTTCAAGCTGCGCGACGCCCTTGAGGAGCTTGAGGACGCGTTCGATTCGATCTGGATCGACACGCCGCCAGCACTGAATTTCTATACCCGCTCCGCACTGATTGCCGCCGACCGGTGCCTGATCCCCTTCGACTGCGACGACTTCTCGCGCCGGGCCTTGTACTCGCTGATGGAGAACGTGGACGAGATCCGCGCCGACCACAATCGGGCGCTGGAGGTGGAAGGCATCATCGTCAACCAGTTTCAGCCGCGAGCCACATTGCCCCGCAAGGTCGTCGCCGAACTGGTCGAGGAAGGACTGCCAGTGATCGAGCCTTTCCTGTCGGCAACGGTCAAGGTCAAGGAATCCCATGAGCGCGCGACGCCGATGATCCACCTCGACCCACGGCACAAGCTCAGCCAGGAATTCGTTGCCCTTCATGCCGGGCTTGCTGGCAAGAAAGGCAGACGCGGGGCCTAGCAGATGCCCGCAGCAGGCTCAGAGGATGACGTCGAAGATGATTGCGCTAGCAACAAGTCGCGCAGAGATGCTCAGGGTGATCCCCCTTGTGTCAGCTCGCCAGTCCGCCGTGTAGGCCGGAGGTTCCGCCATGGATGACATGCTCGAACGCCAGATGAACGAACTCGCCGAATCCATCGGTGCCGAACTTGCCTCCGGAAAGATCAACTTCCCGACCTTCCTGGAGGCGTCGCTGCGAATTAAGGAGCGCGCCGATGATCCGGACGTCTCGCTCCAGGATATCGCCGCCCTGATCCAGGCGGAGCCGGTCCTCTCGGCGCGCGTGATCAAGATGGCCAACTCTGCCCTGCTCAACCCTGGCGGCAAGGCGATCACGGCGATCGGGCCTGCGGTGATCCGCATTGGTCTGCTGCCGATCCGCACGCTGGCCTTCGTCGTGTCGACCCAGCAGTTGGAGAACGACCTGCGATCGCCGTCTCTCAGGGCGACCGCATCGGCTCTGTGGATGCACTCGGTGGACGTGGCGACCCGGGCCCATGTGCTGGCGCGTCACTTCAAGGTCTGCCCGCCCGACAAGGCGCTTTTGGTGGCCATGCTGCGCAGTGTCGGCGAGTTCTACCTGATCGCGCGCATCGCGGGTTTTCCCGAGTTCGCCGCCGAACCCGAGCGGGTTTCCGACTTTGTCTCGACCTGGCGGGAGCCGGTCGGCGCAGCGCTGCTCGAAGCCTTCGAATTGCCTCCGGAGATCCTTGAGTCGGTCGAGGACGGCAGCCTTTACGGCGGACTGTGGCCTCCGACCGATCTGGGCGACCTGTTGTTCATCGCAGCCCTGTCCGCCGAGGCGCCCAACCCGTTCGACCTGTCCAGCCCCGAAGAACGCCAGGCCGTACTGCAGGGCGCACTGCACGGCTCCGGCCACGACGAACTGACGCAGTTGCTCCAAGACGCCTCGGACGAGCGCGGCCAGCTCGTTACCTCGATCTGCGGATGAGACTTCGCCCCGGCTGCGCAGTCGCACAGCCTTCGGCCCGGATGCCTGCCCCTGATTGGCGGGCCGTCGAACGCTCGCGGGGAGCATCTCTCACGGTGACTGTCCGATCCCGGTTTCCCGAATCTGGCGTTCGCGCCTCGTTCCCCACGCCCAGCTGAGGTCATCCTCCTCACCCTTGCGCTACGCCCCACATCCGGCGATGCACGGAAGCGCGACGCGCCGAACGCCCAGGCAACGAGCGGCGTCCCTGGCCGCCGATGACACCCCGGGCGCAAGCAAGCGACTCCACGAAACCGCGGCAGCAAGCCGGCTGGTGCCCTCGGGCATTCGTCACGCCACCTTCACGTGTTGCCGCGGTGACTGTCAGGATCGGGGCCGAGGCAGCGTCCAACCCTCACAACCCTGACATGGAGCCCCGCCCTGTGAATCGCCGCCAACTTCTTCTGATTGCCGGATTGCTCGGTGTGCTGGCAGTGTTCTTTGCATTCGACCTGGGGCGCCTCCTGACCCTCGAGCACCTCAAAGCACAGCAGTTGCAGCTCGACGCCTATCGCGAGTCGAATCCCCTCCTGACCGCCCTGGTTTTCTTCGCCGTTTATGTCGCGGTGACCGGACTGTCTTTCCCTGGCGCCGCAGTGATGACCCTCGCAGCAGGCGCGATCTTCGGCCTGGTGTGGGGCACATTGCTCGTTTCGTTCGCTTCGACAATTGGCGCGAGTCTCGCCTTCCTGGCCTCACGCTATCTGCTGCGCAGTGCGGTCCAGGCCCGATTCGGAGATCGGCTTGCCACCGTCGATCAGGGCATCAAGCGAGAGGGCGCCTTCTACCTGTTCACTTTGCGCCTGGTACCGATCGTGCCGTTCTTCGCGATCAATCTGCTCTCCGGCTTGACCGCAATCCCACTGCGGACCTTCTACTGGGTCAGCCAACTCGGGATGCTCGCAGGCACCATCGTGTATGTGAATGCCGGTACGCAGCTCGCAGCCATCGAATCCGTGTCGGACATCGTGTCGGCGCCACTACTGCTGTCCTTTGCGCTCCTGGGGACATTCCCCTGGATCGCCCGGGCTGTCGTGGGATGGATTCACTCCCGCAAGGTGTTCCGAGGCTGGCAACGTCCCACCCATTTCGATCGCAACCTGGTCGTGATCGGGGGCGGGAGCGCCGGGCTGGTCAGCGCCTACATCGCGGCGGCGGTCAAGGCCAAGGTCACCCTGATCGAGCGCCATCGCATGGGCGGCGATTGCCTCAATACCGGCTGCGTGCCGTCGAAGGCGCTGATCCGCTCGGCCCGCCTGGCTGCTGAGTTCGGCGACGCGGAGCGTTTCGGCATCAGCGCCGGCGCGGTCCAGACGCGCTTCCCGGAGGTCATGAAGCGGGTGCATCAGGTCATCCGCGACATCGAACCCCACGACTCGATTGAGCGGTACACGGCACTCGGCGTAGACGTCGTCGAGGGCAGCGCCCGCCTCGTCACGCCGTGGGAGGTCGAGATCACCCAGAAAGACGGACAGGTCCGCCGACTCACCAGCCGGGCCTTCGTCATCGCCACGGGCGCCCGCCCCTTCGTCCCCCCGATTCCCGGGCTCGAGTCGGCCGGCTACCTGACCTCCGACACGCTGTGGGGTCTGGACGCGTTGCCGCCGCGCCTGCTGGTCCTGGGCGGCGGACCGATCGGCTGCGAGCTCGCCCAGGCCTTCGCGCGTCTTGGCAGCCGCGTCACCCAGGTCGAGATGGCGCCGCGCCTGATGGTTCGCGAGGACCCGGACGTCTCGGCCGCGGTCACCGCGCGCTTCGCCCGGGAGGGCATCGAGGTTCTGACGGGTCATCAGGCCGTGCGCGTCGAGATGGATGGCGGGGCCAAGTGGCTGGTGGCCGAACAGGGCGGCAAGGAAGTGCGCCTCCCCTTCGATCAGATCCTGGTCGCCGTCGGCCGCGCAGCGCGACTCGAGGGATTCGGACTCGACACCCTGGGCATCGAGACCCAGCGCACCATCGTGACCAACGAGCTTCTGCAGACACGCTATCCGAACATTTACGCCGCGGGGGACGTCGCCGGGCCGTATCAGTTCACGCACACCGCGGCACATCAGGCGTGGTACGCCTCGGTCAACGCGCTGTTCGACCCCTTCAAGACATTCAAAACGGATTATTCGGTAATCCCCTGGGCGACCTTCACCGATCCCGAGGTCGCGCGCGTCGGACTCAACGAGGAGGAGGCCAAGGCCGCGGGCAAAGCCTACGAGGTAACGCGTTACGGGATCGACGACCTGGATCGCGCGATCGCCGATGGCGAAGCAGAGGGCTTCATCAAGGTGCTTACCGTGCCGGGCAAGGATCGAATCCTCGGCGTGACGATCGTCGGGCGCCACGCGGGCGATCTGATCGCCGAGTACGTATTGGCAATGAAGCACGGCATCGGACTCAACAAGATCCTCGGCACGATCCACATCTACCCGACGATGGCCGAGGCCAACAAGTACGTCGCCGGCAACTGGAAGCGCGCCCATGCCCCGGAGCGCCTCCTGGAGTGGGTGGGGCGCTTCCACAATTGGCGGCTCGGGAGACGCGAGGCATGAAGGCGATATTCATCGCACTTCTCGCGCTCGCTGCGGGCGCGGCCCATGCCTTCGATCACACGCACGCACGCTGGACAGAAATCCTCGCTACGCACGTGAAGGTCGCGCCCCACGGGCACGCTTCGAGGGTCGACTATCGCGGTCTGTCAGACGATCGCCGGGCTTTGTCAGGCTATCTCGAAAGCCTGTCTGAGGTGACGCCCGACGCTTTCAAACAATGGACCCAGCCCCAGCAGTTGGCATTCCTGATCAACGCGTACAACGCGTGGACCCTCGAACTGATCCTCGGCGATTACCCCGACCTGGAATCGATCAAGGATCTGGGCGGTCTGTTCAGCTCTCCCTGGCGAAGGGCATTCATTCCGCTCCTGGGCGAGCGCCGCAGCCTCGACGACATCGAGCATGGCATGATCCGCGCGCCCGGCCGCTTTGACGATCCTCGCATCCATGCCGCGGTGGTCTGCGCGTCCATCGGCTGCCCAATGCTGCAGCCCGCTGCCTTCGTCGGCACCCGGCTCGACGCTCAACTCGAGGAAGCGATGGTTGCGTTTCTCTCCGACCGATCACGCAACCGTTTCGACGCAACATCCGGCACGCTTTACGTGTCGAAGATCTTCGACTGGTATGCCGACGATTTCGAGCGGGGTCAGGGACGCTTCGCCACGCTGCCCCAGAGCCTGTCCAGCTACGCGGAGGCCCTCACCGACGCTGCCGCCGACGCCGGCCGGGTCGCAGCGGGCCGATTCGAGATCGAGTTCCTACCCTATGACTGGCGTCTCAACGATACCGGGAGGCCATGATGCGCCCAAGATCGCTCCTTCCCCTTTGTCTCGCGGCGAGCCTCGTGGGAACCACCGCCCAAGCCGCCACCTGCAAGGCGCCGGCCGGCAGTCCCGTTCGGCCCGTGGTCGAGCTGTTTACATCTGAAGGCTGCAATTCATGTCCGCCGGCCGACCGCTGGCTTGCCTCGTTCGCAGCAGCAACCGAGCGGAAAGCCATCGCCCTGGCGTACCACGTGGATTACTGGGACTACATTGGCTGGAAGGACCGGTTCGCCGACCCAGCCTTCGGCGCACTCCACCGCGACCGGGTTGACGCGGCCGGTGGCCGCGTCCGCTATACCCCTCAGGTCTTCGTCGATGGACAGGAATTTGGCGCCTGGCGACGAGGCGCCGTGCCGACCGCGCAGAAACCGTCCGCGATCTCGGCCAGCTTTCACCATGGCGCCATCGAGCCGGGGCAAGTGCTGGCGGTGAGCCTCCGCGTCGAGGGGGCGATTCCGCCAGACAGCCGGGCAACGGTCGCGTTGCTCGAGCACGGCTTGGTCAGCGATATCGGCGCCGGAGAGAACCGTGGCGCGGTTCTACGCCACGATGCGGTGACGCGCGCGTTTCAGGAGAGCGCACTGCCGCAAAACGATGTCACGATCGAAGTTGAGCTTCAGGTCCCACCTGACCTCGCCGCGAGACGCAGCGAGGTCGCGGTCATCATCCGCGACGGGAACGGCACGACGCTGCAGAGTCTCGCCGGCAGGGACTGCAATGAGTGATTCGCGCCTGTCGATCATCGTACCGGTCCTGAACGAGGCCCACAGCATCGAGGCAAGCTTGACCGCCTTGCAGCCACTGCGCCGGCGTGGCGTGGAGATCGTCGTCGCCGACGGGGGGAGTGACGACAATAGCGCGGCACTCGCTCGCCCCTACTGTGACCAGATCGTTCTGGCGCCGCGGGGAAGAGCCGTGCAGATGAACGCAGGCGCGGCCGCCGCCCGGGGAGACATCCTTCTGTTTCTGCACGCCGATACGCAGTTACCCCCCCACGTAATGAATGCCGTCCAGGGGGATCGAAAGGGACATGGCTGGGGGCACTTTGATGTCCGCATCAGCGGCTCGTCAGTATGGCTCCCCGTCATCGCACGCATGATGAACCTGCGCTCGCGACTGACCGGCATCGCGACCGGCGACCAGGCCATTTTCGTCAGTCGCGAACTGTTCGAGCGCGTTGGCGGATATGCCGAAATCCCCCTGATGGAAGACATCGACCTGTCACGTCGCCTCCGTGCCTGCGCTTGGCCACGTGCGATCAGGGACCCGGTCTGGACATCCGGGCGACGCTGGGACACCCAGGGCGCCTGGCGTACGATCCTGCTGATGTGGCGACTCCGCCTGTCCTATTGGCTCGGTGCGTCGGCGACGTCTCTGGCCCGGCAGTATCGCGATGTCAGGTCGCCCCTCTGACATGGCAGCGATCGCCCTCTTCGCGCGTGCGCCGGTCGCAGGCCAGGTAAAGACACGCCTGATCCCGACCTACGGCGCCTATGGCGCCCGGCGGCTCTATCGGCGCATGGCGATGTCGGTCATCAAGGCCGCACATGCCTCGGGCACCGGCTCGCTGACCGTGTGGGCCGCAGGCAGCCCTTCCCATCGATTCTTCCGCGGCCTCCGCGCAAGCATACCCTGCGACATTCGCCCCCAAGCCACCGGCGACATCGGCCAGCGCATGACTCACGCCTTAGCATGCCATGCCCGCCAAGGGCCCGTCCTGCTCGTCGGCACCGATCTGCCGGCTTTGCGTCCCGGTCACTTCCACGACGCGAGCCGCGCGCTCGAAAGAGGCACGGATGTGGTCCTGCTGGCTACGGAAGATGGCGGATTCGGCCTGATCGGCACCAGCCGGACTCTACCCACCAGCGCGCTGGATGACATTGAATGGAGTACGCCCCGGGTCCTTTCGGAGGTCTGCGCACGTTTCGCCCGGCTCGGTTTGTCGGTCGCGATCCAGGGACCGACGTGGGATGTCGACGAGGCGGTCGATGTCGATCGATGGCTGGGAGCTGGGGAGGATTGATTGGTGTGGTCGCTTTGGCTTCAGGCGAATTCGGGCGCAGCGCCGAGCGCGGTAGACGCCCAAAGCCCCTCTGCATCGCTAGCAGAGGGGCTTTGTTATAGGGTTAGTCTGACGATGACCTACTTTCACACCCGTATGGGCACTATCATCGGCGCGTACCTGTTTCACGGTCCTGTTCGGGATGGGAAGGGGTGGGACCAGGCAGCTATGGTCGTCAGACTTTGACTTGAGCCAAAGGTGAAGAAGGTATTGTTGGTGTGATTGCGTGAGTTCGTTGGCTTGTGGTTATAGGATCAAGCCTCACGGGCAATTAGTATCGGTTAGCTTAACGCATTACTGCGCTTCCACACCCGACCTATCAACGTTCTGGTCTTGAACGACCCTTG
>JAGRGD010000138.1 GCA_020445665.1 Rhodocyclaceae bacterium | reverse complement strand
CGACCGAGTCGAGGATGAAGAACTCGGGCTCGGGGCCGAAGAAGGCGGTGTCGCCCAGGCCGGTGGATTTCAGGTAGGCCTCGGCACGCTTGGCCAGCGAACGCGGATCGCGGTCGTAGCCCTTGCCGTCCGACGGCTCGACCACGTCGCAGGAGATGACCAGCGTGGTCTCGTCAAAGAACGGGTCGATGTAGGCGGAGTCAGCGTCCGGCATCAGGATCATGTCCGAGGCCTGAATGCCCTTCCAGCCCGCGATCGACGATCCGTCGAACGGGTGGCCGGACTCGAAGTGATCCTCTTCAAAGGCGCTCACGGGCAGCCCGACGTGCTGCTCCTTGCCACGGGTGTCGGTAAAGCGCAGGTCTACGAAGCGGACTTCGTTTTCCTGGATCATCTTCATGACGTTCTCAGCGGACATGCTCGACTCCTGGTTTGTAGTGCGTTGTTCAGAATGAAACGAAGGCAATTCGTCGGGCGAAATCGTAGCACTTAGTGTGCCACGGGGTAAAAACACGGAATCGCGCGCGCACACTCCCATCTGCACCAAAAGCGCGCCGAAGATGCGCCCTAAATCGGTGCATTACCGTCACTAACGCACCAGTTCGGTGCGCTAGCCAGCAGGCGTACACTCCGGATCGCCGGTTCGTGGGCGACAGCCTGCGCCAGCCGCGCGCCAATGTCCGCTCCTTCGGCCTCGAGCCATTCGCGGGCGAGCACCAGTTCCACCTCGACCTGACCACCGAGGTAGTGCAACTGGACCCGGTTCGGCGCAGGGGCTTGCTCACCGAGTGCCGCCAGCACGGTCGCGACGAGCACGTCGCGCTGCGGGATGCGCGCCCCGGCCGGCGGCACGATGTCATCCTCGACGTCGACGTGGACCAGAACATCCTGAATGTCGTCACGGGCCCGCAGCAAACGCACCCGTGCCGTCTCGGCGATGCGGTGTCCCTCCGACACGGTGATCCGCGGGTCCACCTGGACATGGGCGTCGACGAGGACCTGCGGCCCCATGCGCCGGGTTCGCAGTTCGTGCACCCCCATCACCCCTGGCGAGTCGAGCAGCGCGCGCCGCATGGCCTCGGTCTCCGACGCGGCCAGGCCGGTGTCGATCAGTTCCCGTACTGCTGCTGCCGCCAACCGGAATCCCATCCGCGCGATCAGCAGCCCCACCCCCATCGCGGCCAGCGGCTCGAGGAACGGGTGTCCTGCCAGGCTACCGGCGATGCCGATCGCCACCACCAGCGACGAGGCGGCATCGGAGCGGGCGTGCCACGCGTTGGCCTCCACCATCGGCGAACGGACCTGGCGTGCGACCCGCCGCAGGTAGCGAAACAGCCCCTCCTTGGCGAGCAGCGTCAGTGCTGCCATCCAGAGGGCAGCCGGCTGCAGCGGCGGCAGACTGTCGAGCCGTTCGATCCGGCCGACGGCCGCGACCAGGAAGCCGGCACCGACGGCCACCAGCATCGCGCCGAGTGCGAGGGACGCCGCGGTCTCGATACGACCGTGACCATAGGGGTGGCTGCGGTCGGCCGGCTCGCCGCCGCGCTTGTTGGCAATCAGCACCAGGCCGTCCGCCAGCAGGTCGGCCAGGGTGTGCATGGCGTCGGCCACGAGGCTGAATGCGTTGGCCATCAGGCCGACGACAACCTGCGACACCACCAGAGAGAGGTTGAGGGCGACGCCGGTCAACGTGGCGCGGCGGATGCGCCGCTGGCGCTGCAGGGGATCGAGGGCAACAGCGGCGCCGTCTTTAGGCTCCATGGGAGTCGGCCGGGTATACTTGAACGTTCGCCATTCTATCGACCGGAAACACCGAAATGGGAAGACTGAACGCCTTGCTCTCGCTGGCGCACGCTCGCGCCGAAGAGATGGAGTTGCCCTACGCTGGCGCGCTGACCCCGAAGGAGGCTCACGAGGTCTGGCAACTGGCCCCCGGCGCCCGTCTCGTGGATGTGCGCACCAAGGCCGAGTGGGACTGGGTCGGCCGCGTCCCGGACGCGGTGGAGATCGAGTGGCTGAGCTATCCCGGCAGCCAGCCCAATCCGAACTTCCTGAGCCAGCTCGCCCACCAGGTCGATCGGGAAGCGCTGGTGATGTTCATGTGCCGAAGCGGTGCCCGCTCCAATGCGGCGGCGAGTGCAGCGGCGGAAGCCGGTTACACGAACTGCTATAACGTCCTCGAGGGCTTCGAAGGCGACAAGGACGCCGCAGGCCATCGCAACCGGGTGGGCGGCTGGCGATTCTCCGGCCTCCCCTGGACCCAGGGCTGAGCCCCGCGTCATTTTCCAGCAGGAACCCCTCATGCAGGTTGCCACGATCAGTTTCGACCAGTTCAACGTTCTGCAGGACGAGCAGGCCCAGGCGCGCATCCGGGCCGCCCGCGAGAAGCTCGGCGACCGCGCCGTCCTGCTCTGCCACCACTACCAGCGGGCCGACGTCTATCAGCATGCCGACCTGACCGGCGACTCCCTCAAGCTGGCCAAGCTGGCCTCCGAGACGGACGCCGAGTTCATCGTCTTCTGTGGCGTGCATTTCATGGCCGAGGTGGCCGACATCCTGTCGAAGGACCATCAGGTCGCGATCCTGCCGGACCTGGCGGCCGGCTGCTCGATGGCGGACATGGCGAACCTCGCCAAGGTCGAACGCTGCTGGCGCGAGCTGGCCGAGGTGCTCGGCACGCCGGACGAGCAGATCACCCCGGTCACCTACATCAACTCGGCCGCCGACCTGAAGGCCTTCTGCGGCGAGCACGGCGGCATCGTGTGCACCTCGACCAACGCCCCGACCATCATCGACTGGGCCTTCGGCCAGCGCGAGAAGGTGCTGTTCTTCCCCGACCAGCACCTGGGCCGCTGGACCGGCTACAAGAAGGGTATCCCCCTCGAGGACATGCACGTCTGGGATCCGGACCTCGAGTACGGCGGCCTGACGCACGAGCAGATCAAGAGCGCGAAGATCCTGCTGTGGAAGGGCCACTGCTCGGTGCACCAGATGTTCCAGGAGAGCCACATCCGCCGTTGGCGCATGCAGCACCCCGAGGGTTTCGTGATCTCCCACCCGGAGAGCAACCTCGACGTCTGCATCCACTCCGACTACGTCGGCTCGACGGAGTACATCATCAAGACGATCAAGGCCGGGCCGGACAATTCGCACTGGCTGGTCGGCACCGAACTCAACCTGGTGAGCCGCCTCGCCGAGGAGGAGAAGGCCCGCGGCGTGGTCGTCGAGTTCATGGCCCCCACGGTCTGCATGTGTTCGACGATGCAGCGCATCGACCCCCAGCACCTGGCCTGGACGCTCGAGAACCTGGTGGAGGGCAACGTCGTCAATCGTATTCAGGTGCCGGAGCACGAAGCCGAGCTGGCCCGCCTGGCGCTCGACCGGATGCTGGCGGTGTCCTGATCGCCGCCCGGCGTCATGCACCTGAAGGGGTCGCCGGCAGGCGGCCCCTTTTTCGTGGCAGGGTTCAGACGCGGATGAACGCCGCCACCCGCGGATCGGCGCGCAGGGCTTCGAGATCCGCTTCATCCGGCAGCGCCGGCCGGTCCCGCTCGACATTGACGAGGCACAGAAAGCCGAGAGGCCCGGCCTCCGTGGCGCGGAACTGGTGCCAGGTGTGAGGCGCGATCTCGACCAGATCATGGGGGCCGACGCTCCGAACCTCCTGGCCGACCAGACACGCCCCCCGCCCGTTCAGGATCATCACCCCATGCACATGCTCATGGCGCTCGAGGGTCGAATGCCCACCGGCCGCCACCTCGAAATAGCGCCACTCGCAGGCCAGCTCTGGCCGGCTGAACAGGACCTGCCGGGTCACGTCGCGAAACGGCGCGGACCCTTCCGGCTTGTACTCGTGCACCGGCACGGTCTCCCAGCGCCCGGCTGCGGTCGCCTTGCGGATCGGGGCGTCGCTCATTGCGGGGCACCTCGCACCGCGTCGACGAAGTCCCGCGCCGCGGCTTCGACACCCAGCGGCGATTCCAGCAGCGCACCGCCGATCAGCAGCATCACATCGTCGCCGTAGAATGCACGCATCTCTGCCACCCGCGATGGCTGCATGCCGCCCGCCGGCACCGGCAGGCTCGCCGCGAGGCCATGCCAGCGGTCCCGCGCCGCGCCGGCCAGGGCCCGGCAAGTGTCGGCCGAGTAGCTGAAGCGGCCGCCGTGGTTCGGGAAGATCGTCGCATCGGCACCGCACAGCCGGAAGAGCTTGCCCAGCAGCGTCGGGGGCGCGATGCGTGCTGCGCCGGCCATGGCCGGGTGGGCGAGGATCGCCAGTTCCGGTCGTCCCCGGGCCAGCTCGTGCATTGTGCCGAGGCCGCAGATCATCGGCGCAAGCAGCACCATCTCGACGCCTTCGTCACGCAGGACCTCAAGTCCGCTTGCGATCGCCATCGCCCCACCGGACAGCGTTGGTGCATAGCGCGCCCGCAGGCCCTCCCGGCGCAGCGCCGACTGGACCGCTCGGACCCGCTTGGCAAACGGCGCAAAGCGCTGGTCCGCGAGGCCATGGTCGTCCTTGATGACATCGATGCCTCCGGCCCCGAGGCGCACCGCCAGGTCCGCCAGTGCGGCCGGCGACGATCCGAGGGGTTTGAGGGCGCTGCAGGTCATCGCCCCGTGATACACCCCGAGGCGGCGGCGCAGACCGGCGATGCCGTTGGCCGGCCCGCCGAAGTCGGCGGTCGCGGCGCGCGGCAAGTCGAAGTCCTCGAGCATGATCTCGCGCTGCAGCGAGCTGTTGCCGAAGAGCATGTTGAGCAACTGCCCGGCCTCGAGGCCGGTGCTATCCACCGACAGCCGTACCGTCACCCGGAAGCTGCCGCCCTGCGCGGGCGCGATGTCCGCCACCTCTCCGACCACCTGCTCGAGGACATGGGCGTCGGTAATCGCGCCCGGCGGCATCTCGACGCTCTGCTCGACCGCCAGCGCCCGTGCCCGCGCCTCGATTTCGACCGCATCGCACGTCACGCGATAGACAACCTCAAGTTCCTTCATCCCGTCCCGCTCTTAGAATGACACCGCAAGCCACCCCGACCCAGTCCATCTCCGGAGCCGCCCGGATGCCCGAACTGCGCATCTGTACGTACAACATCCACAAGGGATTCTCTCAGTTCAACCGCCGTCTGGTCATCCACGACCTGCGTGAGCGCCTGCACACCCTGGACGCGGACATCGTCTTCCTGCAGGAAGTCCAGGGCATGCACATGCAGCACGCCCAGCGCCACGCCGACTGGCCCGCGATTCCCCAGCACCATTTTCTGGCCGAGGGCATGTGGATCGATTCCGCCTACGGCGGCAACGCAATCTATGATCACGGTCACCATGGCAACGCGATCCTGAGCCGTTTTCCGATTGTCACCTCGGCCAATCAGGACGTCTCGGACCATCGCTTCGAACGCCGCGGCCTGCTCCACTGCGAGATCGCGCTTCCCGGAGACTCGCCACCGCTGCATGCGGTGTGCGTCCATCTCGGCCTCTTCGCCGGCAGCCGCCGCCGCCAGATGGAGGCCCTGTGCGAACGGATGCAGGTGCTCGCCGGCGACGATGCGCCGATCATCATCGCCGGAGACTTCAACGACTGGCGCAACCATGCCGACCGCTTGCTGGCCCAGCGTCTCGGCCTGCAGGAGGTCTTCTGCGGCGGGCGTGGCCGCCCGGCGCGCAGCTTTCCCAGTGCCCTGCCCGTCTTCCGGCTCGACCGCATCTACGTCCGCGGCTTCGACATTCGCCGCGCCGAGGCCCACTTCGGTGGCCCCTGGGCGCGCATCTCGGATCACGCCGCACTCACGGCGACCCTGCAACCGCGGCCGGCGGCCTGAGCCGGCCGCTCCGCCAGCGCTACCCGCGGGAGCGCGGCCGTGGCGGCAGGGGCGGACGTTTGGCCGAGATCACGCCGGTATTGACGCCGAACCAGCCCAGGCCGCCGAACAGGCGGCCAAACTCGATCTTGACGCAGCGGTCCATCACCACCCGCAGACCCGCCGCCTCCGCCCGCGCCGCCTCGGCCTCGTTGATGACGCCGAGCTGCAGCCACAGGGTGCGCGCGCCGATCGCGATGGCATCATCCACGACCGGCCCCACGTCACCGGGACGGCGAAACACGTCGACCATGTCCACCGGGTGCGGGATGTCCCGCAGGGACGGATAGCAGCGCTCTCCGAGCACTTCCCCGTAGGAGGGATTGACCGGCACGATCCGGTAGCCCCGCTCCTGCATGTACTTGGCGGCGAAATAGCTCGGCCGATACCAGTGGGCCGACAGGCCGACCACGGCAATCACCGTGTCCTCGCTCAAGACCGTCCGCAGACCTGCAATGTCGTCGATCACGCCGGGTTCTCCTGAAATTCGTCGGGCACCACAACGGCCCGTGTCTTCGGCACTGCCGACAGACGCCAGTTCGCCGCCGCCCACGCCCAGATGGTAGCAGGCGGCCAGCCGGCGAGTTCGGCCGGCGGCGCCTGGCCCAGGAAGGCCAGTGCGGCATGGAGCGCGGGGCCCGGCCGGTCGTCATCGAGCGGCGGCGCGAAGGTCTGCTTGGAGAGCTTGGTACCCGCGGCGTTGGTGCCCACCGGCAGGTGGGCGTAGCTCGGTGCCGGTAGCCCCAGGCAGCGTTGCAGCCACAGCTGTCGGCAGGTGGAGTCCACCAGGTCGGCCCCGCGCACCACGTCGGTCACGCCGCTGGCCGCATCGTCCACGACGACGGCCAGCTGGTAGGCAAACAGGCCGTCGGCCCGACGCAGGATGAAGTCGCCCACGTCCGAGAAGACGTCCTCGCAGATGCGGCCCAGGACCCGATCCTCGAAGCACAGCACCGCGCCAGGCTCCGTCCTGAGGCGCACCGTGCGGGCCGCACGGCCCGGTGGAAGCCCATTGCGGCAGGTTCCGGGATAGCGCGGCGCCCCGTCGCGCCCGACGGCCGAATCGGCAATCTCGCGCCGGGTGCAGCCACAGTCGAAGACCCGCCCATCGCGCCGCAGGCGCTCGAGGGCCTCGCCATACACCGCGTCGCGCGCGCTCTGGCGCCAGACCGGGCCGTCCCATTCGAAGCCGAAACGCTCGAGGGTGGCCAGGATCGCATGCTCGGCGCCGGCCACGGTGCGGGGCCGGTCCACGTCCTCGATGCGCAGCAACCAGCGCCCCTGCCGGACCCGTGCCTCGAGATAGCTCCCCACGGCGGCGAGCAGCGACCCGAAGTGCAGCGGGCCGGTCGGCGACGGCGCAAAGCGTCCGACGTACTGTGGCGACATGGCCTCCATCCGGGTGAGAGGTTCTAACGGCCGGCCTGAGCCGACCAGCCCCGAAACGATACATGAGGCTGGAAACTCCGGCCCAGCTCGGAGACAATTGCGTCTTTTGTCCGGATCGGGGCCCCGCGCGCCGGTCCCCACGATTCAGGAACGCGACGCATGGCAAACCCCTCCCAGACCCAGATCTCCGTCGAGAAGATCGGCGGCACCTCGATGACGGCCTTCGGAGACGTGCTGCGCCACATCATGCTCTACGACAAGGCCCGCATCACCGGCCGCATCTACGTCGTATCGGCCTATTCCGGCGTCACCAATCAGCTGCTGGAGCACAAGAAGACCGGCGAGCGCGGCATCTACGCCCTGTTCGCCGAGGACGCCGGCTATCAGACCGCGCTCGACGGACTGGCCGTGAGCCTCAAGAAGCTCAACGCCGGCTATGCCGACCTCGGGCTGCCACTGGACGTCGCCGACCGCTTCGTGGATGAGCGGATCGCCCAGGCCCGCACCTACCTCGAGGCCATGCACCACGTGCTGGCCAGCGGCTACCTGGACCGCAAGGACGTGTTGCTGGCGGCCCGCGAGGTGCTGGCCTCGATCGGCGAATCCCACAGCGCCTTCAACTCGGTCGAGATCCTCAAGGCCAACGGCGTCAATGCGACCCTGATGGACCTGGCGGGTTTCAACGACGACGAGGCCTGGACCATCGACCAGCGCATCCACAAGAGCTTCGCCGGCCTCGACCTGGCCAATTCGGTGGTGGTCGCCACCGGCTACACCAAGGGCATCGAGGGCATCATGCGGGAGTTCGACCGGGGCTACTCGGAGGTCACCTTCAGCAAGATCGCCGTCGAGGTCCGCCCGGCCGAGGCGGTGATCCACAAGGAGTTCCACCTCTCGTCGGCGGATCCCAACCTGGTCGGCATCGAGAACGCCATCGTGGTCGGCAACACCAACTATGACGTCGCCGATCAGCTCGCCGACGTAGGCATGGAGGCGATCCACCCGAAGGCCGCCAAGCCGATGGAACTGGCCGGCATCCCGATCCGCCTGAAGAACACCTTCGAGCCGGACCACCCCGGTACGCTGATCACCAAGGATTTCGTCGGCCAACGGGCACGCGTCGAGATCATCAGCGGCTCGGACAAGGTCACCCTGCTCGAGATCCACGACCCCGGCATGGTCGGCGCCGTGGGCTTCGACCACGACCTGATGGGCATCCTGTGCGAGCACGACGTGTCCTACATCCTCAAGGCCACCAACGCCAACTCGATCGCCCACCTGGTGTGGGAGAGCTCGGTCACCGAGGCGCTGGTGTCGGAGCTCGAGGCCCGCTACCAGATCGTCACGGTCAAGCCCAGCGCGATCGTCTGCGCGATCGGCTCCAACATCGCGATCCCCGGCGTCCTGGCCCGCGCCGCCCAGGCCCTGGCGGACGCCAGCGTCAACGTCAATTGCGTCTCCCAGCCCCTGCGCCAGGTGAACATGCAGTTCGTCATTGACCGCGGCGACTACAAGACCGCGATCAAGGCCCTCAACCAGGCGCTCTGCGTGAATCCGGCCGGCTGAGCAACGCCGGCCAGGCGAACGAAAAAGGCGCACCCGTGGGTGCGCCTTTTTTCCGGCTGAGCCAGTCCGGTCAGACGTTGAACAGGAAGTTCATGACGTCTCCGTCCTTGACCACGTAGTCCTTGCCCTCGGCGCGCATTTTGCCCGCCTCCTTGGCGCCGGTCTCACCCTTGAACTGGATGAAGTCATCGAAGGCGATGGTCTGGGCGCGGATGAAGCCGCGCTCAAAGTCGGTATGGATCACGCCGGCGGCCTGGGGCGCGGTGTCGCCGATGTGGATCGTCCACGCCCGCACCTCCTTCACGCCGGCCGTGAAATAGGTCTGCAGGCCCAGCAGGCGGTAGGCGCTGCGGATCAGGCGGTCGAGGCCCGGCTCCTCGAGGCCCATCGAGGCCAGGAAGTCGCCCTTGTCGGCGTCGTCGAGGTCGGCAATCTCGGCCTCGATGGCGGCGCACAGGGCCACCACCGGCGCACCCTCCCCATCCGCCAGCGCCTTCAGGCGATCCAGATGCGGGTTGTTCTCGAAACCGTCCTCGGCGACGTTGGCGACGTACATCGCCGGCTTCAGGGTGAGCAGGCAAAGGGACTTGACGATGAGCTTGTCGTCGTCCGACAGCCCGGCGCTGCGGGCCGGCTTGCCTTCGTTCAGGTGGGGCAGCAGGCGCTCGAGCACGGCGGCCAGTTTCTGCGCCTCCTTGTCGCCCGCGCGGGCCTTCTTCTGTTCCCGGTTGAGGGTTTTCTCGACCGTCGCCAGGTCGGCCAGCGCGAGTTCGGTACCGATTGTCTCGATGTCTGCGATCGGGTCCACGCGCCCATTCACATGCACCACGTTCTCGTCGTCGAAGCAGCGCACCACGTTGACGATCGCGTCGGTCTCGCGAATGTTTGCCAGAAACTGGTTGCCCAGGCCTTCGCCCTTCGACGCGCCGGCGACCAGGCCGGCGATGTCCACGAATTCGACGATGGCAGGCTGGACGCGCTGGGGATTGACGATCGCAGACAGCTGATCGAGGCGCGGGTCCGGCACCTCGACGATGCCGACGTTCGGTTCGATCGTGCAGAAGGGATAGTTCTCGGCCTGGATGCCGGCCTTGGTCAGTGCATTGAAAAGGGTCGACTTGCCGACGTTGGGCAGGCCGACGATGCCGCATTGGAGACTCATAGCTCACACATCCTTGCTGTTCTGCTTCCCGCCGGGGCGGGCGTTGAGGCGGGTGCCGGCGCGGTTCCAGTCGCCCTTGACCAGGTCCGGCCAGTTTGCGAGTGCGCGATCGATGGCTTCGTCGATCAGGGCCTGCTCCTCGCGTCGCGGGGGCTTCAAAACGAAGTTGATGACCTCGTTGCGATCGCCGGGATGACCGATACCGATCCGCAGCCGCCAGTAATCCTGGGTGCCCAGATGGGCGGTGATGTCCTTGAGGCCGTTGTGGCCACCCATGCCACCGCCGAACTTGAGCCGCAACTGGCCCGGCGGTATGTCGAGTTCGTCATGAACGACGAGGATCTCGGCCGCATCGATGCGGTAGAAGCGCGCCAGCGCGCCGACCGCCTGGCCGGACCGGTTCATGAAGGTCTGGGGCATCAGCACCCAGCCGCCGGCCGGCGGACACTTCGCGACCCGACCATGGAAGCGGGCTTCCGTGGCGAACGCGGCGCCGTGGGACGCGGCAAGCCGCTCACAAAGCCAAAACCCGGCGTTGTGCCGGGTCTGGTCATAGTCGGCCCCGGGATTGCCGAGGCCGACGATCAAGCGTGGAGGGGGACGTGTCATGGGCTCTCTTCAAGCGCGGGGTTCATGTCACGCCCCCAGGGCGACTTACTCGGCAGAGCCCTCTTCGTCGCCACCCTCGTCGGTCGTCTCGCCACCGCCGGTCTTCAGCACCGTCGCGACGATCGGATCGCCTTCGCCGTGCTGCGCCAGTTCGACGCCGGCCGGCAGGGCCAGTTCGGATACATGGATGGGCTTGTTGCCCGCCAGGTCCTTAAGGTCCACCTCGATGAACTCCGGCAGATCCTTCGGCAGGCACTGGATGTCGAGCTCGGTAATGACGTGGGAGACCATGCCGCCCTCGAGCTTCACGCCCGGGCAGATCTCGTCATTGACAAAGTGGAGCGGCACCTTGAGGTGAATCTTGTGGGTCGCGTCGACACGCTGGAAATCCAGGTGCAGAACCTGCGGCCGGAAGGCGTGCCACTGGCTGTCGCGCAGGACGGCGGTTTCCTTGGTGCCCTCGACGTCGATGGTCAGGACCGAGGCGTGGAACGCCTCTTTCTGCAGCAGGTGGTACAGATCGTTGTGATCGAAGGTGACCGGGGTGGCCGCCTTGTCACCGCCATAGATGATGCCCGGCAGCATGCCGGCGCGACGCAGGCGGCGGCTCGCACCCGATCCCTGGTCCTCGCGCTTGCTGGCTTTGATTTGGATTTCCATGATGACTCCTGAGTAAAGAGACCCCGACCGCGACCAGACGGGGCCAGACACACGTCGCCGCTTGGGCGACGACGCAAAAAATCTATTCCATGAACAGCGAGCTGACCGACTCCTCGTTGCTGATGCGCAGCATCGTATCGGCCAGCAGCGACGCCACCGAAATCTGACGGATCCGGCTGCAGGCCTTGGCGTCTTCCCGCAGGGGCAAGGTGTCGGTCACGACCAGTTCGTCGAGGGCCGAATCGGCGATGCGGCTCACGGCGGCGCCCGACAGCACCGCGTGGGTACAGTAAGAGAGTACCCGGCGCGCACCGTTGTCCTTCAAGGCCTGGGCCGCCTTGCACAGCGTGCCGGCGGTATCGACGATGTCGTCCATGATCACGCAGGTGCGGTCCTTGACCTCGCCGATGATGTTCATCACCTCGGAGACGTTGGCCTTCGGACGGCGCTTGTCGATGATCGCCAGGTCGCACTCGAGACGCTTGGCGAAGGCCCGGGCCCGAACCACGCCGCCGACGTCGGGCGAGACCACGAGCAGGTCGTCGTACTTCTGCTTGTCGAGGTCGGCGAGCAATACCGGTGCCGCATAGACGTTGTCGACCGCGATATCGAAAAAGCCCTGGATCTGGTCGGCGTGGAGGTCCATGGTCAGCAGCCGCTGCACGCCGACCGCCTGCAGCATGTTGGCAACCACCTTGGCCGTGATCGGCACCCGCGCAGAGCGCGGCCGGCGATCCTGGCGGGCGTAGCCGAAGTAGGGAATGGCCGCCGTGATCCGCCCCGCCGACGCGCGCTTGAGCGCATCGACGAGAATCACGAGTTCCATCAGATTCTCATTGGTCGGGGCGCCGGTCGGCTGGAGGACGAAGACGTCCTTGCCACGAACGTTCTGCAGCAGCTCGACATTGACCTCGCCGTCGGAGAACCGACCGACGGTCGCGGCGCCGAGGGACATGCCGAGACGCCGGACGACATCAGCTGCGAGTTTCGGGTTGGCGTTCCCCGTGAACACCATCAGGTTGCCAGAGGCCATCGAGGTACTCCGATGCTCAACGAATACGGCGTGCGACCAAAACGACTCGGGCAGGCTTGGCGCCTGCCCGATGAATTTTGGCTGGGGAGGAAGGATTCGAACCCTCGAATGCCGGAATCAAAATCCGGTGCCTTAACCGACTTGGCGACTCCCCAAGTAACTCATTCAGTCGTCCGCCCAATCCCGCAGTGGATGACCGGGCAGCGATTGTACACACTTTGCCGTCCATTCCACAGGGCACTGGGCCACGACCTGCAGCGCGTCACCTTGCGATGGGAACTGCGCAAAAAGGCAACTCCCCGATCCGGACATTCGGGCCGGCGAAAATCGCTCCAGCCAACGGATTGCGCGATCGACTTCCGGGTATCGAAGCCGGACCACAGGTTCCAGATCGTTGCGAGTGGTGCTCGCTGCGAAGTCCGCCATTCTGATTGGAGCGGTATCGCGAGTCAAGTCTGGATCGGAAAATATCGCCGGTGTCGGCACACTCACCTGTGGCGCAATCACCACATACCAGGCCGGTGCCAGATTCACTGCTTTCAGTTGCTCGCCGATGCCCTCCACGAACGCATCGCGACCGAAAAGAAAGAAGGGCACGTCGGCACCCAGCTTCAGTCCGAGCGCCATCAACTCTGACCGCCGAAGCCCCAGCCCCCAGAGGCGATTGAGCGCCAGCATGACCGTTGCCGCGTCACTGCTGCCACCGCCGATGCCGCCCCCCATGGGCAGTCGCTTGTCGACGCCAATGGTCGCGCCCCGGCGCACGCCGGTGGCCTGCTGCAGCAGGCGTGCCGCGCGGATCGTCAGATCAAGGGATTCGTCCACGCCAGGCAAGGGCTGCACCCGGGCGATGCGGCCATCATCACGATCCGCGACGGTGATCTCGTCGGCCCAGTCGATGAGCCGGAAGACGGACTGCAAGAGATGGTAGCCGTCGTCGCGACGCCCGACGACATGCAGGAACAGGTTGATCTTGGCCGGCGCGGGGCAACACAGGCGTTCGCTCACCGTGCGCTCCAGTCGTCAACGATCATCTGGATCTGCACCTCGCCCCAGCGCGCCTCCAGGCGTCGGACCGGGGCTTGAGCCGATTCGTCGGCGTAGCTCACATACTCGACGACCCAGCCGCCCTCGGAAATCAGAGCCGGCCGCCCAGTCTGGTCGCTGCGCAGGCGCCTCGCCGCAGTGCCGGGCGCGGCCTGGACCCAGCGGGACAAGCGGGAAACGGGCACCTCGATGCCGAAGAGCTCACTTGCCAGTGCATCGAGGGTCGGGGCGCTGCGCCTTTCGCCGCCCGGCAACTGAAGCACGGCCCCTGCGGCGCTGCTCTCGAGACGGCCCATGACCTGTCCGGTCGGCGCGAGAAAATCAATCTCGTCCGCGGTCGGCCGGTGACTCCAGAAAATGCTTGTCGCGGAACTGCGCGACCCATCCCGGACCGACACGCGGGCCTCGAGCTGGAAGTCATTCACCTGTGTGCGCTGAACCTCGGCCACTGGCTGACTCGAAGGTGTTGCACATCCGAATACCACCCCGCTGGCGATCACGACCGCCAGGCCACGCATGACACGGCGGTTCAATTCGAAAGCCGCTTGATGACGGCCTTCAGTTCCTCGCTGTCGGGATGACGCTCCCGGGCCTCGTTCCAGACCTGCCTTGCCTCGTCGTGGCGCTCCATGGCCCACAGGACCTCACCCACGTGGGCGGCAATCTCCGGATCGCTGCGCTGATCATAGGCCCGCTGCAGAAACTCCAGGGCCCGGCCGTGTTCGCCCTTCTTGAAATAGACCCAGCCAAGGCTGTCGAGGATGAAAGGGTCCTCGGGGCGGATTTCATTGGCCCGCTTGATCAGGGAATAGGCTTCATCGAGCCGCACACCGCGATCGGCAAACGAGTAGCCGAGGGCATTGAGCGCATGGGCGTTGTCCGGGTTCGCGTCCAGCAACATCCGCAGGCGCCCCTCCATGACGTCGGGCCGCCCCAGACGCTCTGCGAGCAGCGCGGTCTCATAGAGCAGGTCGGGATCATCGGCGCGGCTGCTCAGTTCAGCCTCCAGCAAGTCGTAGGCTGCCTGCAACTGCCCGGCATCACGCAGGATCTGGGCTTCCGCGACGCGCGCGCGGGCGCGCTGCGCAGCGTCGCCTTCGAGCGCCTGCAGCGTCTTGCGGGCGCCCTCGATATCACCTTGTCGCGCCTGCGCCTGCGCCATCAGGAAGCGCGCCTGAACGTACTCCTCGCCCGAATCGACGGCCCGGTAGTACTGCTCGGCCAGCTTGTCGTTGCCGCGCCCGGCCGCCACCTGACCGAGGAGCAGGCGAATCCGGTCGCCATCGTCGGGGCTGAGCCGCAGCAATTCATGCAGTCGTCGCTCGGCCGCGTCCCAGTCCTCGATCTGCATCGACAACAGGGCCGATGAGTTCAGCATCTCGCTGTCATCGGGCGTCGTCTCAAGGAGTATGTCGAAACTGTCGCGAGCCTCCCGGTAGAGCTTCCCTGCGGCCAGTGCGCGGGACAGCACCAGCCTGGCCTGCCGGCTCTCCGGGTGCTTGTTGGTGAAGTCCCTCAGCAGCATCAAGGCCTGGGTCGGCTGCTCATGCTGCATCAACTGCGCCTTCATCAACACCGCCGGTTCCCAGTCCGGCCGCCGCTCGAGCGCGCTGTCGAGGTGGCGCAGGGCTGCCGCGGAGTCATTGGCGTTGAAGGCAGCGTGGGCCCGCGCAAAGTACGACTCGCCAAGCGCCAGGTAGGGTTCGGTCACGCGATCGATCACGTCCCGAGCAGCCGCCTTGTCCTCGACCCGGACCATCGCGCCGTTGAGGCCGAGCAGGTGCTGGGGCAGACGCTCACCAGCGCCGGCCAGCGCCTTGGCGAGGTGGGCCTCGAGTTCCTCGATCCGGGCCCCGGTGCGCATCAGCACGCCGGACAGGACCCGCTGGGCCTCTTCCGAATCTGGCTCCAGCTCGTTCCACAGTCGGGCCGCCTCGGTCGCCGCCCCCATGTTGCGGGCAAACAGCGCAATCTCCGCCGCCCGCTTGGCGATGCGGGGGTCTCGGGTCCGCCGAGCCAGTTCCATGTAGGCCTGCACCGAAACGTCGAGCCGGCCCCGCGAGCCGGCGATCTCGGCGAGCAGAAACTGGTAGAGCGTCTGCGCAGACAGGGATTCCTCTCCCGGCGGCGGACTCCCCTGGGCAGCGGGTGCTTCGGCTGACACGACGCCAGCGGACATCATGCCCGCGACCAGCGCAGTCATGACGAGGGTTTTGCGAAATGGGTGCATCAGAATTCCCCGGGTTCTGCCAGTCGGGATCCCCGGGGGGACGGGGACGCCGCGAGATCCGACAACGACGGTTTGAGCGTCGAAATACAATATGGTTCGCCGGGGCGAAGATTTCGGCTCGACGCCTGTTCCGAACGGATGTTAGGTACTTTCAACTAGCGCGGCAAGCAAGCGACAAGGAGCGGGGATGCCGGAACTGCCAGAGGTCGAAACAACCCGGCGCGGCATCGCGCCTCACGTCTCGGACCAGATCGTGACAGCAGTCGCGGTGCGAGAAGCGCGGCTGCGCATTCCGGTGCCGGGCGACATCGCGGCGCGCGTGGTCGGCCAGCGCATCGCGACGGTCCGGCGGCGTGGCAAATACCTCCAGCTCGATCTCGAGCGCGATGCGCTGTTGATCCATCTGGGCATGTCCGGCAGCCTTCGCATCGAACCCGCCGCCACCCCTCCGGGCCGCCACGACCACGTTGACATCGTCATGGGCACTCAGACATTGCGCTACCGTGATCCGAGGCGCTTTGGCCTAGTTACCTGGTTCGCCCCGCAGGACGGTCCCCCTGCTCAGTATCGCAATCTCGGCATCGAACCCCTCGAGGGCGCCTTCGACGGACGCTGGCTCCACCTCGCGACACGAACGCTGCGGACACCCATCAAGCTGTTCCTGATGGACACCCACCGGATCGTGGGGGTGGGCAACATCTACGCTTCCGAGAGCCTCTTTCGGGCACGCATCCATCCGGCAACGCCAGCCGGCAAGCTGGGGCCCGCTCGCTGCGAGCGGCTGGCCGCAGCGGTCCGGGAAACCCTTGAGGAAGCCATCCGTGCGGGCGGCAGCACACTGCGCGATTTCGTCGGGGGAGATGGTCGCGCCGGCTACTTCCAGCACAGCCATGCGGTCTATGGTCGTGCCGACGCACCGTGCCCGGTGTGCGGCGGACCGGTCAGGCGGAGCGTGATGGGCCAGCGTGCAACCTACCATTGCCCGGCATGCCAACGGCGATAAGCAAAGGGCATGACGCCCCGCTCGTCAGCCGCAGCCACCTTCGGGCGGGAGAACTCAAGAATTGCGCTGGCGGTGACGTGAATCACGATATTCTGCATTTCTCGTTGGACCCGTGCGCGCACACGGGTCCGTATGAACAACCGAGACGGGACCGCCATGAGCCTGATCGATCGTTTTTCCGCCTACAGTGAGTGGCGCAATCGTGCAGCCGCCACGGTCGATAACCTGAAGACCTGGCTGGATCACAACCGCCTGGGCGATGCCCAAGGCGAGTTGCGCCTTCAGTACGCCCTGGACCGTCTGCGCGAAGACCAGCTGACGGTGGCCTTCGTGGCCGAGTTCTCCCGCGGCAAGTCCGAACTGATCAACGCCATCTTCTTCAGCGACTATGGCGATCGCATCCTGCCTTCAAGCGCCGGCCGCACAACGATGTGCCCGACGGAGCTGCAATGGTCGCCCGGTGACAGGCCGAGTGTCAGCCTTCTGCCGATCGAGTCGCGCGGAAGCCATGCCACGGTGGCCGAACTGAAGCGCTTCGACGACGAGTGGCGCACGACGCCCCTGGATTCCAATTCGGCAACGAGCCTGCAGGGCGCACTGGCCAAAGTGGGCGAGACCAAATGGGTGCCCCTTGAGGAAGCGGAGCGGCTGGGCTTTGCTGTGGATCCCGCCGGAGAACGGGGTCTGAAACCCGGCGCCGACAACCTCGTCGAGATCCCCAGCTGGCGGCATGCCATCATCCGCTTCCCCCACCCGCTGCTCGAGAAGGGCCTCGTCGTGCTCGACACGCCGGGCCTGAATGCCATCGGGGCCGAGCCGGAACTGACCCTCTCCCTGCTGCCGAACGCTCATGCGGTGCTGTTCGTGCTCGCCGCCGACACTGGCGTGACCCAGTCGGATCTCGCAGTCTGGCGCGAGTATGTGGACACCAGCCACGGATCGCGCCGCGGGCGCCTCGTGGCCCTGAACAAGATCGACGGCCTGTGGGATGGCCTGCGCGACGAGAGCCGCATCGAGCACGAGATCAACAAGCAGGTCACCAGCGTCTCCAGTGCGCTCAACGTGCCGCCGACCCAGGTCTTCCCGATCTCGGCTCAGAAAGCACTCGTCAGTCGCATTAATGGCGATACCGCCCTGTTCGCCAAGAGCCGTCTCGGCAGCCTGGAAAGCGCCCTGGTCTCCGACCTGCTGCCCACCAAACAGGAGATCGTGCGCGAGAGCACCCTGGGCGAGGCCGACGACCTCGTTCAACACACCCGCGAACTGCTCTCTGCCCGTCTCACCGGCATCCGAGAGCAACTCCACGAGTTGACTGAATTGCGCGGCAAGAACCAGAGCGTTATCGAATACATGATGCGCAAGGTCAAGACCGAGAAGGACGAGTTCGAGCAGGGGCTCCAGAAGTACTACGCGGTGCGCAGCGTCTTCTCGAACCTCACCAACAACCTGCTCGCCCATCTGGGCCTGGACGCGCTGCGCGACGAAACCCGCAAGACCCGCGAGGCGATGCTCGAGGCCTCGTTCTCCCGCGGCCTGCAGGGTGCGATGCGCGAGTTCTTCAACAACATCCGTTCCAACCTGCAGCGCTCCAGCGGCGAGATCACCGAAATCACCAAGATGCTGGACGCGATGTACAAGCGCTTCAGCGTCGAGCACGGCCTGAAGCTGTCTTCTCCCAGTTCGTTCTCGACCCTGCGCTACCAGAAGGAAATAGACCGCCTCGAAAAGGCCTTCAACGACCAGTTCAACACCGTACTGACGATCGTTACCACCGGTCAGCACACGCTGACCCAGAAGTTCTTCGAAACCATCGCAATTCAGGCGCGCAAGACCTTCGAGGTGGCCAACCGGGACGTCGAGAACTGGCTGCGCGCGGTCATGTCGCCGCTCGAAACACAGGTACGCGAGTATCAGTTGCAGCTCAAGCGTCGCCTCGACAGCGTCAAGCGCATCCACCAGGCAACCGACACCCTCGAAGACCGCATTGTCGAGTTGCAGCAGTCGGAGCAGGGCGTGCTGCAGCAGATCGAGGAACTGAACGAGTTGGCCAACGCCATCCACCGCGAGTTCGGCGTCGATCTGCTGGTCGGCGACACCGACGACACGGCCATCCGGGCCGCCTGAGCGCAACGCCGGACAACGTCAACAAGAAAGCCCCGCAAGCTTGCGGGACTTTTTCTTGTTTCACCGGGGCTGGCGCTCAACTCTTGCCTGCGGTCAGGCGCAGGAACTTCTCCATCAGCTGGTCATTGGTTTCCTCGCGATCCGGATTCAGCGGAATACAGTCGACCGGACAGACCTGCTGGCACTGGGGCTCATCGAAGTGCCCGACACATTCGGTACACTTTTCGGGATCGATCTCGTAGATCTCCTCACCCTGGTAAATCGCGCCGTTCGGGCACTCGGGCTCGCACACGTCGCAGTTGATACATTCGTCGGTAATCATCAGAGCCATTGCTTGGTCCTCATCTATGGATTCTGGTTGGCGTTCGCCTTCAGCCGCAGGCGCTCGTAGACCGCCGGCTGCACGAATTTGCTGACATCGCCACCGAGTCGCGCGATCTCGCGCACCATCGTGGCGCTGATAAACATGTACTCCTCGGCGGGCGTCAGGAACACCGTCTCGACATCGGGAAACAGCTTGCGGTTCATACCCGCCATCTGAAACTCGTACTCGAAGTCCGACACCGCCCTCAGGCCGCGCAGAATCACCCTCGCGCCCTTCTCCTCCAGGAACCGCATCAGCAATCCCGAAAAACCGCAGACCTCGACATTCGGGAATCCGGCCAACACGCCCTGGGCGATCTCGACCCGCTCCTCGAGGTTGAACACCGGGCCTTTTGCCGGGCTGGCCGCCACCGCGACCACGACCCGGTCGAACAGGCGCGAGGCGCGCCTGACGAGGTCTTCATGGCCCCGGGTGAAGGGGTCGAAGGTTCCAGGGTAGATCGCGGTTCCGTCTCTCATCGCGGGCTCCTACGCAGCAGCTGAAAACACACCTGGCCCGCCCGTCCTCGTTTGACGGTTGTCCACGAACCCATTGCGTCGACCGGCTCCTCGGCCTCGATGTAGAGCCAGCCATCGTCTGCCAACAGGCGCTCGACATCGTCGGCGACCCGATCGATCAGGCCCTGCCGATAGGGCGGGTCCAGAAAGACGAGATCGAAGCGCGCCCGGCAGGCGGCCGCGAATTTTACCGCATCGCCCCGCACTATCTCTAGACATGACGCCGACAGGGTTTCTCCACTCTGGCGGAGGGAAGCCGTGGCACGGGCATCGCGCTCCACCATCGTGACCCCGGCAGCCCCCCGCGAGGCTGCCTCGAAGCCCAGCACGCCGCTGCCGGCGAACAGGTCGAGCACCTGCCAGCCCTCGAGATCCTGGCCGAGCCAGTTGAAGACAGTCTCGCGGACCCGGTCCGGGGTCGGTCGCAGTCCGGGCAGGGCCGGCACCGGCAGCAAGCGCGAGCGCCACTGGCCACCGACGATACGAACCCGACTCATTGAGCGGCAGCTGTCGCCTGCGTCGTGTCACCGTCGCCACCAACCACCACCCGGACAAGGTGCTCGGGCTTCACCCGGCGCTGGAACGCATCGCGCACCTGCGCGACCGTCAGTTCGGCCACGCGCTGCGGATACTGATCGAGCCAATCGAGGGGCAACTGGTAGAAACCGATCACCGCGACGTAGCCGAGCACCTTGCGATTGGAGTCCAGGCGCAGGCCGAAGCCGTTGATGGTGTAATCGCGCGCGGCAGCGAGCTCTTCCTCGGTCGGTCCATCGGCAATGAAATCCTTCAGCGTCTGGGCGACCACCGCGAGCGCATCGTCCACCTGGCTGCCCTTGGTCTGCAAGCCGATCTGGAACGGGCCGGCTTCCTGCTGGGGCGCAAAATAGGAGTACGCGCTGTAGGCGTAGCCCCGCTTCTCCCGAACCTCCTCCATCAGGCGGGACACGAAGCCACCACCGCCGAGCACGTAGTTGCCGATCAGGAGCGGATAGTAGTCGGGATCCTCCCGCTTGATGCCGGGCATGCCGATCATGATGTGTGCCTGGGCCGACGGGTGGGGCACACGGATATCCGCGGCCGCGGACATCGGAACCGGTGGTATCCCATCGTCGGCACCGCCCCTGGGCAGGCCAGCGGAGATGCGGGCGGCAAGGGCCTCCGCTTCGCTCCGGGAGAGATCGCCCACCATCGAAATCGACGACCGTTCGACCGTGTAGTGGGTCTTGTAGAAGCCCACCACGTCTTCCCGCGAAACCTCATCAATCGATGCCGCCGTCGCAAGTCGGCCATACGGGTGGGTGCCATAGATGGCCTCGGTGAAACGCCGCGATGCGATGGTCCCCGGTTGCGTCAGCGCCTGCTGCAGGTCAGCGACGGCGCGTTTCTTCTCCCGCTCGAGCACGGCCGCCGGAAATGTCGGCTGCTGCAGCAGGGTCACCAGCAGATTCACCGCGCCGTCCCGTTCCGCCTTCGATGACAGGGTCCGCAACGAGACGCTCGCCCGGTCGTCATCGACGCCCCCGCCCATCTGCGCACCCACGTCGGCGAGCCGGTTGGCAATGGCGTCCTCATCGAGTTCGCCCGCGCCGCTGTCGAGGAGACCGCGGGTGAAACTGGCCAGCGAGGCCTTGCCGGCCGGATCGAACGCGCTGCCGGCGGCGAAGTCCACCTGCACGTCGAGGATCGGCAACGCATCGGTCTGCACGAAATAGACGCGGGCGCCCTCCGGCGTCGTCCAGAGCTGGATGTCGAGGCCGGCCCGGGCCATGCCCGAGAGCAGCACGAAAGTCAGGGCGATCAGGAATGTGGAAAGCTTCTGCATACGGGCAACCTCAGTGACGTGCGCCGGCAAGGCGGGTGCGGGGCTTGTTCTCGACGGGCTGCGGCTCGAGCACCGCCACCGAGAGGCTGTCGTCCGAGAAGTAGCGCCCGGCCACCGCCTTGACCTCTTCCGCGGTCACGCTGCGCAGCATCTCGATCATGCGCTCGTCGTCCTGCCAGGACATGCCGATGGCGTCCATGGCACCGATCTCCATCGCCTGCCCCATCAGGGAGTCGCGTTTATAGACCTGGCCGGCGATGACCTGGGCCTTGACCCGGCTCAGTTCCGCATCGCTGATCCCCTCGTCGCGCACCCGGGCGATCTCCGCCACCAGCGCCGCCTCGACATCGGCGACGGTCTTGCCCTGCGACGGTGTCCCATCGACGATGAACACCGACTCGCCCCGCCCGGTGCCGTCGTAGCCGGCACCGGCCGACACGGCCACCTGACTGCCCCGCACCACGTGCTTGGGGATTCGCGCCCCTTCGTGGCCATCGAGCACGGCCGCCAGCACCTGGAGCGCATAGACGTCACGATCCTTGTCGATGTCCCGCAGCGTCGGTGCCCGCCAGGCCATCGCCACATAGGGCAACTCGGCCGGGGCACGGACGACGCTACGGCGCGGGCCGGCCTGGGCCGGCTCGACGATCTCGCGCCGGTCCGGCAGGGCCTCGGCCTTGAAATCGCCGAACGCCTCCCGGACCTTGGCGAAGATTTCCTCGTGATCCACGTCGCCCACCACCACCACGGTCGCATTGTTGGGTGCATACCAGGTCGCGTACCAGTCACGGGCGTCGTCGGCCTTCATCCGGTCCAGATCGGTCATCCAGCCGATCACCGGCCGGCGATACGGGTGGGCGACGAAGGCGGTGGCCATCAGCTGCTCATAGACGAGCGAGTGCGGCTTGTCATCGGTGCGAAGCCGGCGCTCCTCCTTGACCACCTCGATCTCCTTGGCGAAGTCGTCGTCGGAGAAGTTAAGGTGGCGCATGCGGTCGGCCTCGAGCGCGATGACGTCGCCGATGCGCGCAGCCGGGACCTGCTGGAAGTAGGCCGTGTAGTCGCGGCTGGTGAAGGCATTGTCCTTGCCCCCCATGCCGGCGACGCGCTTGTTGAACTCACCGGCGGGCAGCGAATCCGTGCCCTTGAACATCATGTGCTCCAGCACGTGGGCCACACCGGTGGAGCCGTCGATCTCGTCGATGGCGCCGACCCGGTACCACACCATATTGACCACCGAAGGCGCCCGGCGATCTTCCTTGACCACCACCTTCAGGCCGTTGTCGAGCGTGGTCTCGAACGGATTCGCCGATGCCGGAAGGGAGAGGCTTCCGGCCACGACAGCAACGCTTAAAACCACGGAAACGCGTCCATGCTTCATTGGCAATATCCTGCTTCTGTTAGAATTTGCGGCTATTTTCCCGGCCCGTCGGCGGCCCTTCAGGGGCGCGCCGCATCTTAGCGGCATGCGCCGGACCTGTCAGCCGGGATCTCTCGAACCTAGCCTGTGACCGGACCCCGAATGTTTGGTTTCCTGAAGAAAAAGCCTGCCCAGCCCGCCGACAAGGCGAACCCGCCCGCTGCGGACGATCGGGACGCGACGATTGCAGATGCGCGGTCGGAAGCGCCCGCCGACGACCGGCTCGCCGACGACGGGGCGCCGACGGTCACCGAGCCTTCGCCTGAGACCACCTCGGCACCGAGCGATGCACCGCCTCCGCACGCCGCCAAGACCGAGGCCGAGCCGGAAGCGCCACCGCCTGTCGCCGAGCCCGACATGCCGGCAGCGCCGCCTGCGGCCTTCGAAGCCGCCGCCCCCGCAAAGCGCTCGTGGGCGGATCGCCTCCGCGCCGGCCTGTCCCGCACGCGCAGTCAGCTCGGTGGTGGGCTTTCGGGCCTGTTCGGCCGCCGCAAGATCGACGAGGACTTCCTCGAAGAACTCGAGACCACGCTGTTGATGGCCGACTGCGGCGTCGACGCGACGACCCACCTGCTCGACACCCTGCGCCAGCGCTGGAAGAAGGAGCGCCTCGAGACCACCGACCAGTTGCAGGACACGCTGGCCACCGAACTGGTGCGCATCCTCGAGCCCCTGGAGCAGCCCCTCGATGTCGATGGTCACACGCCGTTCGTGATCATGCTCGCCGGTGTCAACGGCTCGGGCAAGACGACCTCGATCGGCAAGCTCGCCAAGTGGTATCAGTCGCGGGGCAAGAGCGTCCTGCTCGCCGCCGGCGACACCTTCCGCGCAGCCGCCCGCGAACAGCTCCAGACCTGGGGCGAGCGCAATGGCGTGGCCGTCATCGCCCAGGAGAGTGGCGACCCGGCAGCGGTCATGTTCGATGCGGTCAATGCCGCCCGCGCCCGTGGCATCGACGTGGTACTGGCCGACACCGCCGGTCGCCTGCCAACCCAGCTGCACCTGATGGAGGAGATCGCCAAGGTCAAGCGGGTGATCGCCAAGGCCGACCCCACCGGGCCCCACGAGGTCCTGCTGGTGCTCGACTCCAACATCGGCCAGAACGCCCTCGCCCAGGTCAAGGCCTTCGACGCCGCGATCGGCGTCACCGGGCTGGTCGTCACCAAGCTTGACGGTACCGCCAAGGGCGGCGTCGTCGCGGCGATCGCCCGCCAGTGCCCGAAGCCGCTGCGCTTCATCGGGGTCGGCGAGGGCATCGACGACCTGCAGCCCTTCAGGGCCCGCGAGTTCGTGAATGCGCTGCTTGACATCAAGACACCGGCCGCGGGGCACTGAGCCGGAATGATCGCGTTCGATCGGGTTTCACTGCACTACCCGGGCGGCCAGGGTGGCCTCACCGACGTCAGCTTCCGCCTCGAACGGGGAGAACTGGCGGTCCTCAGCGGCCACTCGGGCGCAGGCAAGACCTCGCTACTCAAGCTGATCGCCGCCATCGAGCGCCCGAGCGCTGGGACCGTCACGGTCGGCGGCGAGGATGTCGGCGCCCTGCCCCGCCAGGCGATTCCCTATCTGCGCCGGAACATCGGCCTCGTCCTGCAGGAAATCCGCCTGCTCCTCGATCGCAGCGTCTTCGACAACGTGCTGCTGCCTCTCACGATCACCGGACACCCGCCCGCCGACGCGAGCCGGCGCGTCCAGGCGGCGCTCGAGCGCGTGGGCCTGGGCGGTCGCGGCGGCGAGATGCCCCTGTCCCTGTCCGGCGGCGAGCAGCAGCGCGTGGCCATCGCCCGGGCGGTGGTCAATCGCCCGTCGATCCTGGTCGCGGATGAACCCACGGCCCACCTCGATGCCGACTACGCCGGCGACATCGCCGCCCTGTTCCGCTCCTTTCACGCCGCTGGCGTCACCGTCCTGGTCGCGACCCACGACTCGAGCCTGTTCGACGACGCGGCCCCCCGGCGCCTGGTGATGAGCCACGGCCAACTGGCGGAGGTCGCATGAAAGGGTGGCTGCATCAACAGGCCGGCGCCATCGTCCGTGCCCTCCGGCACCTGGGCCGCAATCCATTGGGCAGCCTGCTGACCGCCATCGTGATCGGCATCGCCCTGGCCCTGCCGGCGGGCGGCCTGCTATTGCTCGAAAACGCCAACCGGGTCGTCGGCGACGTGGGTGAAAAGCCCGAGATCAGCATCTTCATGAACATGCCGCCCGATGCCGCCCAGTCGGCCGAGGTGGAGCGGCGCCTGACGGATCTGCCGAGCCTGTCCTCCTTCCGCTACGTCCCCCGCGAAGAGGCCCTTGAGCAACTCGCCGCCGGTGGCCTGCAGGACGTGGTCAGCGACCTGGCGACCAATCCTTTGCCCGACGCCTTCGTGGTGACGCCGGCCGGCAACGACCCCGCTGCGTTCGACGAGCTGGCCGAGCAGTTTCGCGCCTGGCCCGGAGTCCATACCGTTCAGCTCGACTCGGCCTGGGTCGAACGCATCCACGCCCTGATCGACCTCGGGCGACAGGCCTTCACGCTGCTCGCTGCGATTCTCGCCGCCGCCCTCGTCGTCGTCACGTTCAATACGATCCGATTGCAGCTCATGACCCAGCGCACCGAGATCGAAGTGAGCAGACTGCTCGGCGCCACCGACAACTTCATCCGCCGCCCCTACCTGTGGACCGGCATGCTGCAAGGACTGCTCGGGGGCCTGGTGGCCTGGCTGCTGGTGTCGGCAATGATCAACACGCTGCGCGAGCCGGTCGCCAACCTGGCGACCAGCTACGGCGCGAGTTTCGCCCTGGGTCAGCCCTCTCTGGCGGAGGTGGCGACCCTCCTCGGGGTGGCAGTCGCCCTGGGCTTCGCTGGCGCCGCCCTGTCGGTAGACCGGCACCTGCGCGAGGCGGCCTGAGCCGAGAGCTGGCTCAGCCCGCGAGGGCCTCGTAGCGCGAGACGACCAGATCAAGCTGCTGCAGGATCCGTTCGCTGGTGGTCGCGATGTTCCGCGCGGCGCGCTCACCGACCGGCTCCCGGATCGCTGCGTCGAAGAAGAACCACTGCTGGTCGGCCAGAGCGAGCTCTGCCGCGATCGCCTCGGTGGTTTCGCTCGATTCGCGCAGCACCTTCATGGCGTCGACGAACTCATGGGCCGCTTTCTCGAGAGCCAGCCGTGACGCATCGGCTTCGACGCCGATGCGTTCGAAGAAGTAGAACTTCGCCATTCGCTGGGACAGCATGCGCTGGCGTCCGGCGATATTGATCAGGTTCCCGACCGCGCTGGACGCCTGGGCCTCATACGCCTTGGTTGTCTGATGCGCGATGGCCAGCACCTCGTCGCTGGCGTCGAACACGGCCTTTGCCTTGGCCTTCGACGGCGACTGCAAAAGGGTGGCGAGGTAAGGTCGCCAGGCCGCTTCAAGCTGCGCAAGCGACTCACGAATCTCCGGGCTGGGCTGCAGGGTACTCAGGCTGGTCATCCCATCCTCAAACAGGGCGATGGACTGCTCCAGCCACTTGCCGGCACGGTCGGCGAGGACACCCTCGGAAATCATGAGCCAGCACTTGGCGCAGCGCTGGGACAGCATGCGCTGGCGGCCGGCCTTGTTGATGGCCGCGGCGAGGCTGATGGATTCGGGAGCAGCCGGAGCAGTCTGCGCCCAGGCTGGCGAAACGGCGAGCGCGAGGCCCAGACTGCCGAGACTGGCGATGAACGCACGGCGGCTTCGGGTATTTGACATGACGTGGCTATCGTTCGTTAGGACAACGGAAACCATCCCCCTATCAATGCGTCATTTCATTAAGCCATGTCAAACTTTTTCACAAAACTCCGACCACTCAGGCGGTACCGCCGACGGTGAGACCATCGATCCGCAGGGTCGGCTGCCCGACGCCTACCGGCACGCTCTGGCCATCCTTGCCGCAGGTGCCGACACCCGGATCCAGAGCCATGTCGTTGCCGATCATCGAGACGCGGGTCAGCGCGTCCGGGCCGTTGCCGATCAGCGTCGCCCCCTTGACGGGCCGGGTGACGCGGCCATTCTCGATCAGATAGGCTTCGGCGGTCGAAAACACGAACTTGCCGGATGTGATGTCCACCTGGCCGCCCCCGAAATTGACCGCATAGAGGCCTTTCTCGACCGACGCGATGATCTCCTCCGGCGCCTTGTCGCCATTGAGCATGTAGGTGTTGGTCATGCGCGGCAGGGGCAGATGGGCAAACGACTCCCGTCGCCCGTTTCCGGTGGGCGGCATGCCCATCAGGCGCGCGTTGAGGGAATCCTGCATGTAGCCGGCGAGAACGCCATCCTCGATCAGGATGGTGCGATTGGTCGGGTTGCCCTCGTCGTCAATCGACAGGGAGCCGCGGCGGTCCGGCAAGGTGCCGTCGTCCACAACCGTGACGCCCTTCGCTGCGACCTGCTGCCCGATACGCCCGGAGAAGGCCGAACTGCCCTTGCGGTTGAAATCCCCCTCCAGCCCGTGGCCGATCGCCTCGTGGAGCAGAATGCCAGGCCAGCCCGGGCCGAGGACGACCGTCATCGTGCCGGCGGGGGCAGGGTCTGCGGCGAGGTTGACACTGGCCTGGTGGACGGCCGCCCGGGCGTAGGCACGCAGGCGTTCGTCGTCGAAATAGGCATAGTCGTAGCGACCGCCGCCGCCGGCACTGCCCTGCTCGCGACGCCCGCCGTCTTCCATGATCACGCTGACCGACACCCGCACCAGCGGGCGAACATCCGCTGCCATGTGGCCGTCGCTGCGAGCCACCAGGATGACCTCCCAGCTGCCTGCGACGTGGGCCATGACCTGGGACACCCGCGGATCCTCCGCCCGCGCAAAGCCCTCGATCCGCTCGAGCAGCCGCACCTTGTCGGCGGCCTCCAGCGTGCCGATCGGATCCTGCTGCGCGTACAGGGCCCGGCCGGCGCCCACCGACGCGACCGGCACCGCGCCCTGGCCGCCGATGCGCCCGATCGCCCGGGTCGCCTCCGCAGCCGACAGCAGCGCAGGCATGCTGATGTCGTCGGAGTAGGCAAAGGCCGTCTTCTCGCCGGAGATTGCCCGCACCCCCACCCCTTGCTCGATGTTGAAGGTGCCGGCCTTGACGATGCCCTCTTCCAGGCTCCACGCCTCGCCCCGCTGATACTGAAAATACAGATCCGCGTAGTCGAGGTCGTGGCGATAAAGGGCGCCAAAGACCTTGTCCAGGTCGCTGCGTCCCAGCTGGTAGGGCGTGAGGAGGAACTGTTCGGCCAGGCCTGTGGGCTCTTGGGGTGCGTTCATTGCGTGTATCTCAGTGAATCTTCCGGTGTTGAAGGGCGGGCAGGCTGGCACGGACACTGGCCAGGCGTTCGGGTTCCATGTCGGCAATCACGACGCCATCGCCTTCCGCGCGGCGGGCCAGCACCTCGCCCCAGGGGTCGATGATCATGCTGTCGCCGAACGTCCGCCGCCCGCCAGGGTGACGGCCGCCCTGGGCGGGCGCCAGCACGTAGCACTGGTTCTCGATGGCGCGGGCCCGAAGCAGCACCTCCCAGTGGGCACTACCCGTCGTATAGGTGAAGGCAGCGGGGACGACGATCAGTTCCACCCGGCCCAGCGCGCGATACAGCTCGGGGAAGCGCAGGTCGTAGCAGACCGAGAGTCCGACGTGCCCGCAGGGCGCCTCGAAATTCACCACCTCGCGACCGGCCATGATGGTCTGGGATTCGTCGTAGTGCTCATCCCCCTTGCTGAAGCCGAAGAGATGCATCTTGTCGTAGCGCGCCACACGTTCGCCCCGGTCGTCGAACACCAGGCAGCTGTTGAAGACCCGCTCCGGGTCCGGGCACTCGAGGGGCACGGTCCCGCCGATCAGCCAGACGCCGTTGCGTCGGGCCGTCTCGCGAAGAAAATCCTGAATCGGACCGTCGTTGTCCCGCTCCCGCGCGGCCACCTTGGCGCGCTCATCGGGACTCATCAGCGCAAAGTACTCCGGCAGGGCGATCAACTGCGCGCCGGCGCCAGCGGCCTCGGCCACCAGGCGCGCGATCCGCGCCATGTTCTGCTCGGGGTCGGGGCCGGAGACGGTCTGGATCGCGGCCACTCGGTATGCGCCACTGCCGGGCATCTCACTCATTGCTGTGCTCTCCTTCGGGCAAGGTTCGCCAAGGGTATCGCACTCGGCACGGCCCCTGCGCAAGTCCGCTCCGCCGGTAGCCGGGCGGCCGACGCCGGAGCGCGAATGGAAGCCGGCGACGAAGGGAACAACTACTGCGCGGAGGCCGCTTCGGACGCCAGTTTGGCGACCTCGGGATTACTCCAGCCGCCGGTCACAGCATATTCGTAGGAGAAGAGCTTCTCGATCGGATCCTGCATCAGCTTCTGGGCCAGGTAGGTCACCAGCCCGGCCACCGGGTTGATCAGCCCGGTAGCCGAGTTGGCCAGGGCAGCACCGACCGCCACGGACTCCGTCAGCGTCGGCTGCACGGCGACCCGGAGCGCCTGCGACTCGGAGGCCAGGTCGACCGTCCCGGTGAGGCGGATGCGCGCGGCCGGCCCACGGATGTCGAGCCCATCCGACCGCATCACGCCGGCGCTCACATCGACACCGCCGGCGATGCTGTCGAAGGCGAAGCCATCGCTGAAGACATCGCGGAAGTCGAGGGTGACCCGCCGTGGCAGTGCCTGCAGGCTGAGGACGCCCAGCAACCTGCCGACGCCGGGCTCGAGTTTGCTGAACTGGCCCTCCTCGACATTGACCACCAGACGGCCATTGAGGCTCGGGTAGTCCACTTCGGTCGGTGCCCCATGCCACCCCAGCTTGCCCTCCAGGGTCGCCGTCCCCTGCCGCACCGCCTCGGGATAGCCGATCGCCGACAGGTAGGCACCCACGTCCGCCACCTCGGCCATGAAGGCCAGCTCGGTGGTCCCGCCCGGCAGCCAATGCCCCTCGGCCACGACGGCCCCGCTGGGCTGGCGCATTTCCAGCGCATCGAGTTGCCATTCGCCATCCACGTTGCGGGCCTTGAGGATCAGCTGGCCCAGATCCATGCCCCGGAGTTCGAACTGCTCGGCCACCACGTCGAGCGCCGGCAAGGCCTCCAGGGTTTCGGGCTCGACGTCGTCCCAGCCTCCCGGCGCGCCGGCGCGGCTGCCGATCAGCAGCCGCTCGAAGCGCCCGCTGAGGGCGCCCTCATTGCGGCTGCGCCAGTCAAACTCGCCGGCCACCGCCGGGCTCTCGATCCGCCCCTTCCAGCCGTCTGGATCGGCAACGCCGCGCAGGTCCACCTGCTCGAAGGTCTCGCCGAAGAGCCGCAAACGATCGGCCCGCAGGGCGATTCCGGCAAGCAGCGGTCCACGCCCACCGCCGCTGCCCAGGCGGCGCCAGGCATCCAGATCGAGTTCCGGCATCTGGATCGCCGCCATCAGGCCCCGGTCTGCCTCCCGCAGCGGCGCAGCCACCGCGAATCCCCCGCGCAACAGGCCCCAGGCACCATCGCCGTCCCGCGTCACGTCGAAGCGGGCTCGCCGGTCGTCGGCAAGGCGAACATCCCAGCGCTGCATCTGCCAGTCATCGACAAGATCCAGGTCGATGCGCAAGGGCAAACGCAGCTCGGGCGCCTTGGCCAGGGGGAGTGGCAGGCTCGAACCGATCCCGACCAGGTCGCTCTGCACGAGGACATGGCCGACGCCATCACCAAAGGCAACCCGCGCAGTCCACCCCGCCAGGCCGGTGACCCGCTCGAGCATCGGCAGGCCCGTCTCCCGCGCCAGTGCGGCCGCCTGCGCCGTACCGGCGGCACGGATCTCGATGCGCCCGTCCTCGTCGGTGTTCGCAACCGCTGCGACCGGCTGCCCCATCAGTGTCGCGTACGCGTCGTGGATCGCGATGCCCCGCTCGGTGAACGCCAGCCGGCCGGACGCCCGCTCCAGCCCGGGCAGGCCCGGCACCAGGATCAGGTCATTCCCGCTGAAACGGTATTCGCCCTCGACCCCGCTTTCGGCCAGCCGGTTCAGGGGCAGTGACAGGCGCAGCGACAGGGCGCCATCGCCGGACGCCCGAAAATCCCGCGTCGCGCCGCCGATCCATTCGCCGATCGGGGTGTCCTTCAGGTACTGGAGAAATGCGGCACTCGGGCCGCGGGCCTCACCGCGTATGGCCAGCGTGGGGTCGGGGCTGGCGAGGTCTGCAATCTCGGCCACGGTACGCGTCAGTGCCGCGCCCGCCGTCTGGCCGCGACGGGCGTCGATTCGCATGCGCTTGCCCTCGAAGCGAAGCTTGCCATCGATGCCAGTGATCTCCGGCCAGCCCGGCACGAACGCCAGGCGCCCGCCCGACACGTCGATGTCGACGAGGAATCGTCCGCTATCCTTGCGCGAGAATGGGAAGTCAGCCAGAGCCCCCTGGAGTTCGACCCGCCCCCGCCGCCCTTCCCCGGCCTGGAGCGCATCTTTCAGCCAGTCCCGGGTTTCGGGGCCAATGACCTTCGGCAGGTAACGCCAGACCGCCCGCGCATCGGCCCGGTCGACTTCCGCCACCAGATCGATCCGCCCCGGCGTGCCCGCCTCGGGCCAATAGGTGCCGCTCAGCGAGCCCGCCGCGTCCGAATTCTCGAAGACCGCATGCTCGACCCGAATCGCCAGAGCATCGCCGTCCGCCGTCCATCCTCCGACGGCTTCGACCCGAGCGAGGGCGATATCGGCCTCATCGAAGATGTCCGGCAGGCGTAGCTGGGCGCCCGTGCCCGACAGGCTGAACCGCCCGCTCGACTGGTCGCCCTCAAAGTCCGCTGCCATTCCCGCCAGACCGGGCCAGCCGGCCGACGGCCGCAGCGTCAGCCCCGCCACACGGCCGGCCAGGGTCCATTGACTGGGCGCTTCCTCGGTCCCCGACCAGCGATAGGCCAGGGACTCCACCACGCCCTCCGGCGCATGTTGCGCCAGTTGGGCCAGGGCCTCGGCGTCAAAGGGCAGGTGCGCGGCCAGCCGGGCCAGGACGCCGATATCGAGCCTGTCGGTCTCGAAATGCCCTTCCCCCGACTGCCCTTCACTGTCAGGCCGATAGCCGAGCCGGGCATTTAGCACCGTCTCCATACCGTCTGCGGCGAGCACCTTCAGATCCTGCAGTTCGACACGCATCTCGGTGCCATCGCGCGCGGCCAGCAGCGTCCCTTCGAGGCGGTCGAGTTCCAGTTCGGGCAGGTTGGGCCGCAGCTGCGTTCGGGCGTTGCGCAGGGCGAGATCGGCACGTACCGAGTAGCGGCCGTCCGGCTCGAGGGTCAGCCACACGTTCGCGCCACCCAGGCCGGCCACCGGCACCGGGTAGTCCACCCAGTTGCGCCATATCGACAGATCCGCTCGCTCAAGGCGAACGAACACCTCGCCAATCGGGTACGCCTTGCTACTGCCAAGCCCCCGCAGCTCACCACGAAGTTCGAGGGCCGAGGCGTGCGTCGCAGGGGGGGCGGCGGTCAGCCCGAAGCGATGACCCGCGCCGTCCCGGACAATGCGGAGATTGGCCCGGTCGAGCACCAGGGGCGGGACATCGCGCGCCGCATCGGTCCACGCGACGGTCGCGTCGGCTATGACGATCTCGGGCTGGTCAGCCAGCCAGCGGCCGAACTGCCCGTCGTCCTCGCCGGCGCCAATGGGAATGCCGGCAACCAGCAACTCGCCATCCCGCTCGCGGCGGACATCAAGTTCGGGCCGCTCGACGATCAGCCGTCGGAAAACCGGATAGCCCCGCTCGAGGGACTGCCAGGACAGCAGGGCCTCGACCCGCGACAGTGCCAGTGCCGGACGCCCCCGGAGATCCTTGAGCACCACGTCCGACAGGCTGAGCCGGGGTGCCAGACCATCCCACGCCGCCTCGACCCGTCCGATCTCCACCGGCAGACCGAGGGCGGAAGACACCGACTCGACGATCCGGGGGCGGAAACTGTCGGCATTGGGCAGCACGATGTAGCGCAGGGCAAGAATGGCCCCGCCGGCCACGAAATAGAGGATCAGACCCAGCGACAGGAGCCGCCGCCAGAGTCCTCGCCGTGCCGGACCGGATTCGACGCGGTCGTCGCTCATGGGCGTCAGACGGCCTCCCGCCCGATGCACGGGCGGTCGCCCGGGAGGCTGCGGCTAACATCGAATGCGGGCATCGTGAGACGATATCGAGTAATTGTCCGGCGTGCCGAACGCAGCGCCGGAGAGACCCTCCATTCTAGCAGTCGGACCGCACCATGCCCCTGCCAGCCACGCCCGCCAACGATCGACTTCTGCACGCTTGCCGTCATTCCCGATTTCTCGAACGGCAACTGGCCTCGCGCGACTGGCTGGCCGAACAGATCCAGTCCCACTGGGACGGCCCGCTCGACGCTGACGCCCTGCGCCAATGGCTGGACGAACAGGGCCTCGACGAGCACACGCTGCCCGATCTGCTGCGCCGCCTGCGGGCCTGGGTCCTGTGCCATCTGGTGGTTCGCGACATCGGCGGACTGGCCGACCTGACCGAGGTTACGGAGACGATGACGGTGCTGGCCGATGTCGTCGTCCGGGCCGCCCACGACACGCTCCTGCCCGAACTTGTCGCACGCCACGGCCAGCCACGCGCTGCAGATGGGACGGTGCAGAACCTGATGGTGATCGGCATGGGCAAACTGGGCGGACGGGAGCTCAATGTCTCGTCCGACGTGGATTTCATCTTTGTCTTCCCCGATGACGGCGAAACCGACGGACCACGCCCGATCACCAACTTCGAGTTTTTCACACGACTCGGCCGACGCCTCATCGGTGCCCTCAACGAGATCACCGCCGAGGGCCAGGTGTTCCGGGTGGATATGCGGTTGCGGCCCAATGGCGATTCGGGCCCCCTGGTCTGCAGTCTCGACATGCTCGAGAACTATTTCATCAGCCAGGGGCGAGAGTGGGAGCGATATGCCTGGATCAAGGCGCGCCTGATGATTGGGGGCAACGAGGATGCCCTGCTCGCCGTCTCGCGTCCCTTCGTGTTTCGCAAGTACCTCGATTTCGGCGCAATCAACGCGATGCGCGAGCTGCACGCCCAGATCCGCCGCGAGGTGTCGCGCCGGGAGACCGCCGACAACATCAAGCTCGGCCCGGGCGGTATCCGCGAGATCGAGTTCATTGCCCAGGTGTTTCAGCTGATTCGCGGCGGGCGAGATCCGGACTTGCAGATCAAGGCCACGCTCAAGGTGCTTGCCCAGGTCCGCGAAAAGGCACTCCTCAGCGCCGAAGCGGTATCCGAACTGAGCGCGGCCTACGATTTCCTCCGGCGTCTCGAGCACCGCCTGCAGTACCTCGACGACGCGCAGACCCACATGCTGCCACAGAGCGAAGGCGACCGCGCCCTGCTCGCCGAGTCCATGGGCTTCGCCGACTACGCCGGTCTGCGGGATGCCCTGAACCTCCACCGGACCCGCGTCAGCGCGCGTTTCGATGCCGTGTTCGAGGATCCCACCGAGGCGGACCACCCGCTGGACGACACCTGGAGCCAGTGCGGCGACCCCAGCGGTTGCACCGCCGGCCTCGCCAAGCTGGGATTCCGGGAAGCCGGGCAGGCTGCGGCGAGTCTGTCCGAGCTGCGCGCAAGCAGCCGCTACCGCCACATGCCACCGGGCATCCGGGCCCGCTTCGACGGCGTGATGCCCCGCGTGCTCGAGGCGGCGGCAGCGACGGAGAACTCCGATCAGACCCTCGCCCGCCTGCTCGACCTCCTCGCCGCAATATCCCGCCGGGCCTCCTACCTCGCGCTATTGCAGCAGTACCCCCAGGCGCTGAGCCGCTTGGCCGACCTGGTCAGTGCCTCCCAGTGGGCGACCAGCTACCTGATTCGCCACCCGATCCTGCTCGATGAGTTGCTCGATGGCCGGCAACTCGATACCCGGCCCGACTGGGATGCGTTCCGCTCGGACGTGGACAGCGAGATGGCCCAGCACGGCGAGGACATGGAGCGGCAGATGGATCTGATGCGCGAGTTGCATCACACACAGGTGTTTCGCCTGCTGACCCAGGATCTCGGCGGCAAGCTCAGTGTCGAGGCCCTCGCCGACCATCTCTCGGCCCTCGCCGACATCGTCCTGGCGTCGACGATCCCGGTGTGCTGGTCGAAGCTGCGCAAGCGCCATCGCGAGGAGCCGGCTTTCGCCGTGATCAGCTACGGCAAACACGGTGGCAAGGAGCTGGGCTACTCCTCCGACCTCGATCTGGTTTTCCTGTGCGACGACGACGCCCCGGAAGCCGCCGAGAACTACGCCCGCCTGGGCCAGCGGATCAGCACCTGGCTGTCGAGTCAGACCGCATCAGGCCAACTCTATGAAACCGATCTGAGACTGCGGCCGAACGGCGATTCCGGATTGCTTGTCACTTCGATCGCGGCATTCCGCAAGTACCAGCTCGAGTCGGCCTGGACCTGGGAGCACCAGGCCCTGACCAGGGCCCGCTTCAGTGCGGGAGACACCCGCGTGGGACTGGCCTTCGAGGCAATCCGCAATGAGGTGCTGCAGTTGCCCAGGGACAGGGAAGCCCTCCGCGCCGATGTCATCGAGATGCGCCAGAAGATGTTCGACGCCCATGGAGGAGAGCGCGAACAATTCAACCTCAAGCACGACTTCGGCGGCCTCGTGGACGTGGAATTCCTCGTCCAGTATCTGGTGCTCGGACACGCTCACGACCACCCCGGACTGACCGAGAACCTCGGCAACATCGCGCTGCTGGCCCGCGCGGCCAGTCTCGGCCTGATCGAGCCGGCCCAGGCCGACGCCGCCGCTGACGCCTACCGTAGCCTGCGCAAGCACCAGCACGCGCTGCGCCTGGCAAGCGGACAGTCGAGCCTGTCGCGGGATCGCATCAGCGGCGAGATCACCGCAGTGCGGACCCTGTGGCAGGCTGTCTTCGGCGACGCGGGTCATCGCAGCGGTACGTGACGTGCGCGGCAGCCAACAATTCAGCCCAGGGTCTGCAGCCATGGGTGTCGCGCGCGACGTCCGGATACCCGCCACGAGCCGCGCGACCCTGCCAGGGGTAGGCTTCTTGACGCGCTTTCAAGAGCGCCCAGCCTGAGATAACGCGAACGCCGTGCCCTGGACCGCCCCGCTTCACCCCTCGCGGCGAGCGCCATCCGAAGGCGCGGGCCCAGAAGCAACCCATTGGGAAGGGGTTTGCCGGGCCCGATGACGGCGCACCCTGTGCCGGAACCTGTCAGTCGCTAGCGCGCGACCTCGCCGACAATCCGCCACGTGCCGGCCTCACGCGCCCATTCCAGGCGCTTTTCGACCACGTCGCGATAGTCACCCGACGCGTAACGCTGGCGGAAGGTCGTGACGGCATGTTCAGCGCCCAGCCGCGCCACCTGCAGATTCTCGATCTCAACGCGAATCGGGCTCGGCTTGCCGACCAGCCGACGGCGGTTGGCTTCCCAGGCAGCGCGGCTCAGCCCGCCCTCGGGCGCGAATCCGGTGCCGTAGAACGCCAGGTAGGCCGGCACGTCGCGGGCCGACCAGGCAGCGGCCCAGGCCTGCGCCCGTTCGGTCAGCGCCGCATCGATGGCCGCGGACGAATCCGGCCGGACGGGCGCTACCACCACCGGCGTCACCGGCGCCCGGGCGGCACGCGCGTCGGCCAGCAGCGCCTGCTTGTCGATGCGCTGCGGCAGGGGTGCCGTGGCCGGGCAGGCCGAGGCAACATCGATGGCCTCGCCATCCTGGCCCAGTTCCTCAGGCGTCGGTAGCTCGGCACGGCTGAGCGACAGGGCCTTGAGCAGGCCCCCCATCGAAGCCAGCGTCCGGGCCTTGGCGATCTCCCGCTCGTGAAGTGCGTTGACATAGGCCCGACGGGACTCGAAGTACTCATTCTCCGTATCGAGCAGATCGAGCAGGGTGCGCTGGCCGATATCGAACTGGCGGCGGTAGGCCTCACGCGCCTTTGCGATGGAGAGCTGATGCTGGTCCAGATACTCGAGCTGTTCGCCGAGCCGGCCCACATCGTTGTAGGCAATTGCCAGGGTCTGGCGCAGATCGCGACAACTCTTGTCGCGCAGTTCCTGGGCCACACCGATCTGTTCGGCATATTGCTTGACGCGGGCGCTGTCCGACCCGCCGCTGAACAGGTTCATGCTCAGCACCACCTCCACGACCCGGTCCCGGTGGCGGCCGTCGATGCCGTCGGTGTCAAAGCCGACCTGTTCGCTGGCGCGCAGGTCGAGCCGCGGGTGGAAGCCGGCGCGCTTGCCGCGCGCCTCCGCCTTGGCTGCCCGGAGGTTTTCCTGGGCTGCGGCCAGAGCCGGGCTGCCCTGGTAGGCAGCGCCGAGAGCCAGATCGATCGAAGCCGGCAGGCCGTCGGCCGGCACCTCACCGGCGCCCATCGCCGCTTGCGGTACATCACCGATCACCCGCTGATACCGCGCGCTGACGTCGTGCAGGTTGCTCGATTCAGTGAGCAGGTTCGCCTCGGCAAGGGCCAGACGACCGCTGGCCTGCTCCAGGTCGACGCGACGGCCGACCCCGGCCTTGACCCGTTGCTCGATCTGGTCATAGACCTGCCGGTGCTGGACATAGTTGTCCTTGGCGAGGTCCGCGAGCGCGCGGTAGCGCAGAACGTCGATGTGAGCGCGAGCGGCCTCCAGCGCCGTATTCTCTGCGGCATCGAGCAGTTCGTAGTAGCGCGAAAGACTGACAAAGCCCAGCCGGGAGACCTCGGAACTGGTCGCAAAGCCGTCATAGAGCATCTGACTCAAAGACAGGGTCGCCCCGTGCCGGTCGAAGTCGTTGTCGTCGACACTGGGCCGCCGTCGCCATTCGGCACCGGCCTGTGCGCTGAGGTTCACCTGGGGAAGAAAGCCGCCGCGCGCGACCTTCTGCTCCTGACGCGACGCCAGGAAGGCGTGCCAGCGTGCCTCCACTTCCGGGTTGCTTGCAATCGCCCGCGCGGCCCCGTCGGCCAGCCCGACCGGCCCACCCTGCCCCGCTGCCAGGACCGGCAGGCAGCACGCCAGTGCGACTACCGCGCCCCTCAGTTTGAAACGCATCCCTTTATCTTCCCCTGGCACAGCCGTTAAACATTTGATGAATTTGGCCGAGGAGGCTATGCCGAAGGCGATAGCCGAGCAACCGTGGCGGGGCAAAAGATTGTGCCCGGGTGCGTCATACCGCACACGAGTGGACATTGTCGGGGCTGCCCACGGCAAGCCCACCGCCCGCGCCGCCGTCGTCGCCCGCATGGCGAGCATTGGCGCGCTTTTCGGCGCCCATGCGAGGCGGGTGTCAGTGGTCACGATCCTCACCTGTGCCACCCTCATCTCGGTCGCCGCCGACCTTGGCAACCTGGTCGCCCTTGCCACGCAGCGTTTCGGCACCCAGGGCGGCCACGCGATGGCCGAGTGGCAGCAGCTCGTCGAGTATGCCATGGGACTGGAAACCCCCGAAAAGCTCGCCCTGGTGAACGACTTCTTCAATCGGCGGGTGCAGTTCACCGACGATCTCAGCCTCTGGCAGCAACCGGACTACTGGGCCACCCCGCTCGAGACCCTCGGGCGCGGGGCCGGGGACTGCGAGGACTTCTCGATCGCCAAATACACCACCCTCAAGCTGCTCGGTGTCGCCTCCGACCAGATGCGGCTGATCTACGTGAAGGCACGCACCGGCGGGCCGACGAGCACGCTCTTCCAGGCGCACATGGTGCTTGGCTACTACCCGAGCCCGACGGCAGAGCCGCTGGTGCTCGACAACCTGATCGGCGAGATCCGGCCCGCATCGCGACGCTCGGATCTTGCGCCGGTCTTCAGCTTCAACGGCGAGGGGCTGTGGGTCGGTGGTGCAGGCCAATCCAGCGCCGACCCCACCGAGCGACTATCCCGCTGGCGTGACTTGCTGGCACGAATGCGCGAGGATGGCTTTGACTAGAGCGTGCTCACGGTGGCCTCGTCTGTCGCACTCGCCTGTCCAGGTGCTCAGGACAAGGCGCTTCGCCGTGGCCCGGGTGGACCCGAACCAAGGGCATGCATCGCGAGCATGGCCGCCGGACCAGGCGAGCCCCGCGAGTTGTGCCCGGATGCGCCCGCCAGGACGTTATGCTCCTGGCAATGGGGACAAACCTGTGCCACGTCGCACGCCCTGTACGAAACCCATTCGGGCTTACCGTGATCCGGCACAGACACTGCGAACACACCCTGCGCCGTCGGCACGAGGATGACTGACCTATGTCCATGATCAAACAACTCTGGATCGCGACCGCGATCGTCGCCCTGCTGGCCCTGGGCGGCAGCCTGGTGGTCAGCACGCTGTCGGCACGCCACTATCTGGAGCAGCAGCTGCACGTGAAGAACATCGACAATGCCAACTCACTGGCACTGTCCATGTCGCAGCTGCCCAAAGACCCGGTCACGCTCGAGTTGCTGATATCCGCCCAGTTCGATGCGGGGCACTACGAGTACATCCGCCTGACCGACCCGGAAGGCAGGACCCTCATCGCCCGGGAGAGCACCGCCCCGGTGACCGAAGTCCCCGAGTGGTTCACCGACATGATCCCGATCGACGCCAACGAGGGCATCGCCCAGGTGCAGGACGGCTGGAACCAGTTTGGCACCTTGCAGGTCCGCAGCCACAGTCGTTTTGTCTATCGCAGCCTGTGGGACGGCACCCTCAGTCTTCTGAAGTGGTTCCTCGCCGGCGGCCTGGCCTGCGGTCTGCTGGGCAGCTTGCTGCTGAAGCGGGTCGTCGGGCCGCTCAACGACGTGGTCAAGCAGGCCGAGGCCATGGGCGAACGCCGCTTCCTCACGGTGCGCGAGCCCCGCACCCGCGAACTGAAAGCCGTGGTCCGAGCCATGAACTCCCTCGCCGATCGGGTGCGCTCGATGCTGGAGGAGGAGTCCGCCCGGCTCGACACGGTCCGCCGCGAGGCGCAGGTGGACAGCCTGACCGGCCTGCCCAACCGGGAGCATTTCCTGGCCCAGGCGGCCGCCATCATCGCGGACGAGAACGCAGCCACCGATGGTCACCTGGCGGTCATCCGCATTCCGGACCTGGCCGCGATCAACGCCAGCCAGGGTCGTGAGGCCGGAGATGCGGTGCTGCGACGCCTGGCCGACGCGATCGAACTGTTGCGGGGCGACGACGAACGCCGCGTCACCGGACGCCTGGGCGGAAGCGACATCGCCCTGCTGGTCTCGGGCGCGGCCGACCCCGCGAGCCTTTCGGACGAGATCTTCTCGGCGGCCGATATCGCCGTCGGCCGACTCGTCGAGGATACCGGCCAGGCCATGCCGATCGGGATCGCGGCCTACCGTCGCGGCGACGCCCTCTCGCAGGTGCTCGCCCATGCCGACCTGGCGCTCGGCAAATCAGCCCAGAACGGCGACGGCCAGCCGGTCGTCGAGAATGTGGACATCGAGGCCCATCCGCCGGCCGATCGCATGGCCTGGGGCGAGGCAATCGGCGCCGCGCTCGACGCGGGCCGCCTGACCCTCAAGACCTTCCCCGTGGTCCAGTCGGACGGCTCGCTTCTTCACCTGGAGGCACCGGCTCGCCTCAAGCTCGCTGACGAAGGCGAGTGGCTCACCGCCGGCGAGTTCATGCCGTGGGCCGCCCGCTCCGGATACATTGCGCGCATCGACGAAGCGGTCCTCGATCGGGCATTGCAGTTGCTGGACGACGGCCCGGGCGGAATCTGCATCAACCTCTCGTCGGATTCGGTCTGTGACGAGGACACCGTGCAACGCCTCGCGGTGCGGCTGCGGCGCCAACCTGCCGCCGGACGGCGCATCTGGCTGGACCTGCCGGAATCCGCAGCCTTCAAGCATGGGCCGGCGTTCCGTCGCCTGTGCGACCTGCTCAAGCCCCTGGGCTGCCGGATCGGACTGGAGCATGCCGGGCAGTACATCTGCCGCCTCGGCGAACTGCACGACGTGGGTCTCGACTATCTCAAGATCGGCAGCGCCGTGATCCGGGGGATCGATGGCAACCCTGGGAACCAGACCTTCCTCAGAGGCCTGGCGACGATCTCCCACGCGATGGGCATCCTGATGATCGCCGAAGGGGTTGCCAGCGAGCAGGAAGCCAGCCAGCTCAAGTCGATCGGTTTCGATGCCCTGACGGGTCCGGCTATCCGCCTCGACTGATCCGCAGGACACGACGGCCCCTCGCGGCGGCCGCAAGGCCCCCGCCCGTGGCCCGCGCGAGCACTGCCCGCTACAAGACCTCGTTGTCGCCGTTGATCAGATCGAGCGAGCCGGCGCTGCGCCGCATCGTCCGCCGCGCCATCAGCTTTTCCTGCGCCGCATCGGGCAGGTCGGTGAAGCGGATCAGGTCGCGGGCGATCAGGAGATCGATCAGATCCTCGATGACCCGAACCAGCCCCAGATCGGTACCCGCGAGCGGGTTATCATCGCCCAGACGCCCGAGAAACGCCTGCACCTCTGGCGCATGGGCGTCGGCAGCTTCCGGGTGCAGGTCGTCCGCCTCGGCGCTGACCGACAGGACGGATCCTGAGGCATCCCGTCTGACATAGACCATCTTGTGCTCCCGTGAATCGAGGGGTGGCCCTTACGAGCCACCCCTCGTTGCGTCAGTCGGTGATCAGCTTGCCCCGCGACAGGAGATCCTGGATGACCTGCTGGTCGGTGGAGAGCCCGCCGCTGAACAGATCGACCCCTTCGAGGGTAATGCTCTGGTTCTCCTGCGAGGCATTGTAGCCGGCCGCGAAACCGCCGCTGCTGCTCACATGCACCACCGTGCCCGCATCGGTCTGCTCGAAGTGCAGGTAGTTTGCGAGGTTGCCGCTGTTCTCGCCCTGCAGCAGATCGCGCAGATCGAGTACATCACCACCGCTGGCCGGATTGAAGTCGACCACCGCATCTTCTGCGGGCGCGCCGGCCGGACCGGCATCGGCGAGACGCCAGACAAAGGTGTCCGAGCCGAGACCGCCCAGGAGCACGTCATCGCCGCCACCACCGATGATCGTGTCGTTGCCGCCACCCCCTTCGATCCACTCGTCCGCGGCCGTCCCCGTCAGGGTTTCGCCGCTGCCGGTACCGATCAGCTCGACCCGCACGCTCTCCGATGTAGTCGCAGATCCGCCGGCGAGCTCCGTTGCCGTCACGCTGGCCGTGATGCCATTGATCTGGTCCGGGCTCAGTTCGGCCGGTGCATGCACGGTGACCGTCGTCTCCACGCCGGAGGTGACCGGGATCGTCGCCGACCCGCCGGACACCGGCACGACGCTGCCATCCGAGGCCGTCAGCGTCACGCCGTCGGGCAGATTGGTCAGCGTGACCGGCGAGAGGGTTTCGCTGCCGTCGGTATCGTTCAGGAAGGCCTGAAGATCGAGCTGATAGGTGTAGTCGATGGCGTTGATCGCGATGTTGTCGAAGGCGACGCCGGCATCGTTGTCGAAGACCCACAGACCGATCGTGGACAGGGTCGGTGCTGTGGTCGCACCACCTGGCACGCTGCCATACGTGTAGGTGATCTGTGGCGTCGTGCCGTTGTAGGTTGCGGTATTGTCGTCAGCGTACACGCGTATCCCGTCGGCCGTGACCTCGACGCGCAGATTGAACCACGATGCGGTGTTGAAGCCATTGAGCACACCCAGGTCCACCGGGTTGCCATTGACCATCTGCACCAGCGAGAGCTGGTTGGCCTGACCCGGATAACTGTCGAACAGCGAGCCGCCCGGCTGGTACTGGGTGCCCATGTTCTCCCAGCGAACCAGGAAGTAGTTCTGCGAGTCCTGATAGCCGAAGACGAGGCCGATCCCGTTGTTCTGCTGCGAACCGGTATTGCCCCACATGTCGGCAGACAGCGAGTAGCTCGTCAGCGCCCGATCGCTGACCGACAGGTTCTGGTAGGCGAGCATGCCATGGGCGTCCTCCGAGCCATTCGCGCCGTTCCGGTTGAAGTACAGCGAGTTCGACGAGATCGCAGAGGAGCGCACCGTCCAGAAGCTGTTCCATTCGTCCGTACTGGTCTGCCCGTTCCACGCGACGGCATCGAACAGCTCGCTCTCGGTCAGGGTCTTGCCGGAGCCCGGCTGCTCCGTGTAGGTGTTGTCGAACAGCTGAACGCGGGTCCAGGTGCTGATCGAGCCCGAGCCCGCAGAGAAGCGCTCCGAGAACACCTCCTCCCCGGTCCCCTGCAAGGGACTGAGATGGGCATGCAGCGTCGGCGCATCCGCTGCCGGCGCGACATCGATCGTGATGGCGGAAAGCGCACTGGTCGCGTCCCCGTCGCTTGCAATGAACGACACGCTGGCATAGTCGCCCGACGTGTTCGACGCGTCCGCTGCCGGCACGAAGCGCAGCACACCTCCATCGATCTCCGCCTTGGTGAAGACCTGGCTCGCCGACGCGGCGACCCACACCCCGCCATCCAGGTACTGCAATGTGCCGTTGGCTGGCAGGGCGCCGATCTGGACCTGTAGCGAGGCATCCGGCGAATCGACATCGCTGACGCCGAACTCGCTCCAGGTAAAGACGTGCGGGACATCCTCGGACAGGCTGATGGCGCTGCCGCTCGCCACCGGTGCATCGTTCACCGGCAGGACCGTGACGGCCATCGGCAAGCTGGTCGTGGCCACGTCGCCGTTGGACGTCTCAGTCGAGGTCGCCGTCACGTCGAAACTGAAAGTGCCGACGAATCCGCTGGGGGGGGTCACGGTGAGTTGTGTGAGATCCCAGCCAGAGATGTCGATCGATCCGACCGACGAAGCGCTGTTGGTCCCATCGCTGAGGGTCGCACCGGCAGGCAGTCCACTGGCCGTTACCGTCAGCACCTCCGAACCATCGGTGTCCACCAATGCGGCGCTCACGTCCTGCAACTGAATCGGCGTGTCCTCCAGCCCCTCATTGAGGCGAACCGGGTAGTAACCGCCATCGTCCGTACCGACGAAGGCCGAGAACTGTCCCCCGGCGGCAGCAACGGACTGGGTGTCAGCGAACAGGAGGTAGTTCGAGAGGGTCTGGGCCGCCCCGCCATCCTCGGCAATCAGGACGCTGACATCACCCACACCATCGCCGTTATAGACATACATCTCGAAGGTGTAGTAGCCGGTTTCCGTCGGCACGAACGAGGTCGCCGTGTAGGCACCCCAGTTGTTGTGCCCCTGCGAGATGACGGTGGTCCCGCCGATCTCCACGTGGAAGGTATCGTCGCGGTAGCCCGTGACATCGTAGCTATGGCCGGCCTCCAGGTAGATCAGCCCGGTGAGGCGGAAGGCGCCATCGAGCGGAACATCGGGCGCCGTTGCCGCGGTGGAGCCGGTACCGAGATCGCTGACCAGGGTGGAGCTGTCCGGCGTCAGGGTCGGCAGGATGGTCTCGAGAATGCCCGCGTCGACAGCCGTGCCGCGGTCGACGCCAGGCACATTGGTATAGGCATCCAGCCGCAGGCCATTGCCGGTGGGCAGGGCAAAGTTGCCATCCAGATCAACGCTCGTCGGGCCCAGGCCCAGCGTGGGTGCGTCAGCGACCGGGTGGATGTCGATACTGACGGTTCCCGACGTGCCAGCGCCATCGCCGTCATTCACGACGAAGGCGAACTGCGCGTAATCCGCTTGCTGGTCGCCGGTGCCGGCGCCGCCAAAGCCATCATCGCCGGACTCGTGGGTATCGGGGACGAAACGCAGGTTGCCCGCTTCGATCTCGCTCTGGGAAATCTCCTGGCCAATGGTCACCGCCGTCCAGTTGCCCCCAGTAAAGGCCTGCAGTTGGCCATCGGAGGGCGGCGAGGCAATCTGGATCGACATGCCGGCGAGGGGCGAATCGATGTCGGTGACACCGAACGCATCCCAGGCGATCTGCACCGGCGTGTCCTCCAGGCCCTCGGCGCTCCCGCCGACAACCACAGGCGGGTCGTTGTCCGGATCCACCGTCAGCGTCACGGTCGCGGTGTCCGTTCCGCCGTTGCCGTCACTGACCGTGTAGACGAAGCTCGCCGTGCCATTGAAGTTGGCCGTCGGCGTGAAGGTCACCGTGCCGTCCGGGTTCAGCACCACGGTGCCGTTGGTGGCCGGACCGACGCTGTCGATGGTCAGCGTGTCGCCATCGATGTCGCTATCGTTCGCCAGCAACTCGGCCGCCGTGAAGGTGACCGGGACGTCTTCCTGGGTCGTGCCGCTGTCGTCGTTGGCGACAGGTGCGTCATTCACCGGATTGACGTTGATCGTCACGGTCGCCGTGTCGGTGCCGCCATTGCCGTCATCGACGGTG
>JAGRGD010000015.1 GCA_020445665.1 Rhodocyclaceae bacterium | reverse complement strand
TGGGCTGTGGTCTGCTGGGCTCGTTGACCGCGTTACGCCTCCTTGCCTGGGGGCCACCCAGGCCGCGTCGGCGCGCCTTGTCCTCGAACCCAGCAGACCACAGCGCGACCGCCATACAAATGTCCACCTACCCTAGAACAGCTCGACGTTCGCAGTCGCCGGCTGCACCAGCGATTGGCCATATTGCGACTCGGCCTCCACCAGACGGCGCGATGCGCGGCTGCGACGGCAGTAGGCCGAGCCGTCGATGGGGTCGAACACGACCTTGCGCGACCAGGGGCCGAGCACATCCCTGGCGAGGACCGCGATGCCCTCGCGCGCGAGCCACTCGCTGGCGAAGGCGGCATTGCGGTCGCCGATCGGCATGCCGGCCAGGGACTCGACAATGGCGCCACCGCCGAAGACCTTGGCCTGGATCCGTACGCGACGTGCGCCCTTGGCCAGCAGCGCATTGAGCAGCACCTCCATGGCATGGTCGCCGCACAGCAGCACGTCCATTTCTCGACCTGGCCGAGCCTTGTATTCGGGCAGCATGAAGTGATTCAGGCCGCCAAGAGCGAGTTTGGGATCCCACAGGCAGACCGATACGCACGAACCCAGCAGGGTTGCAACAGGTCGCTCCGAGCTTACCGCCCAGCCGCCCGGCGGCACGGTCTGCGCCAGCCGTTCGAGTTCGAGGGGATTGCGCGCCATGGTGATACTCAGCGGGCGGCGGGGGTCGGATGACCCTCTTCCGCGACACCGCGGGTGCGCCGCAGGATTCGGGCCGAGCCCATCGCCGCGATCGGGCGACCCGACGCATCGACGACAAAATGCATCGCCACCTCGACCCAAGTCACTGTCGCCGGCGGGATCCGCATGCGTAGAGTCAGGACCGCCGGGCCGGCGCTGGCTGCGCCGTCAAGCACCCGTCCCCACTCGAGGGCAATGCGACGGCGGTCCTCAGGAAGTACCCGGGCGGCGATGCGCTGCAGTCGCAGCGGGCCCCGACCGCGCAGGTGGAGTTCGCGCCGGAGGCCCACCGGGCAGTGAAGCAGGCCGGCGTCGATGTCAAAGCGCCAGTTGAAAACATCCCCTTCCGGCGACGGGGCCTCGCCTTCGCCCGCGACGGAATCCAGCCGCGGGTCCAACGCGACCGTCGCACGCAGCAGGCCATGCAGGGCTTCCGCCTCCTCCGCCGTGAAGGGCCGGGCAGCCCGACCCACGCAGATCGCTCCGTGGCGGCGACCCTCCGCAGAGTTGGCCACCAGCAAGCGGTAAGCGCCCGACTCGTCTCGTCCAGACATGGCCCTGCCGTCACGCACGGCCCGCGCGAGCATGGCCGTCGGCATCGACGAGGCCCGGGCGTCGTGCCGGCAGCTGCCGTGGGCCGTGACCGCGACACAATCCCCGCCGAAGGCCACCTCCGCCTCGTCGCACACGACCCTCGCCAGTGCCTGCCGGGCCGCCAGTTCGAGCGCGGCGCGATGCGGCCCAGCGGGGCGCGGCTTGGGGCGACAGGCCGACGGCAGGCGATCGGTGACGTCGAGAATCAGCCCGACCGTGCCGGGACCCCGCCGAGTCGCGACTGCCCGCATGTATTCGGCCACCTGACGCACCGCGCCGTCAGGCCGGCGGATCCGGTAGTGCAGCGCGCTCAGGGCGCCATTGGTCCGTGCGGCCAGCACCGCATCGGCGACGCGCGCCCGGTCTTCCTCGTGGATCAGCCGGCACCAGGCGCCACGGTCCGGATAGCCAGACGCCTGCGGATCGCCCGCCAGCGCGTCCATGCCGAGGCATTCCGTCGTCTCTCCCAGGGGTCCAAGGTGGTACATCGCCGACGACATGTCCGAGAGCAGACCCAGGAACCCGTTGCGCGCGAAGCTCAGTGCCTGTTCGGCGAGCACGCGGGGGCGGGCGTCGATGACCGTCATCACCAGGTGGTGTCGGCCATCGAGATCGATCCGCGCAAGCGTCCAGTCCCAGGCCCCCAGTCCAGTCAGGGGCTCGGGCCCCTCTCCCTCTGCGCTGGCCCGGTAGGCCCGCCGCCGGCCGCCCTCCGCGACCTTGCGGAAGATCTCGGCGAGGCCCCGTGCGCCGGCATGCAGTGCCAGGTGGTTGAGCCCGACAAGGTCGTCCGGCCTGCGGCCCGAGCACGCGGCGAAGATCGGGTTCGCCCGCAGGTAGTCGCCCTGCGGGTTGAGCAGGGCGATGCCCACGCCAGCCGCATCAAGCACGCCATACCACGGCGAAGCCGGGTCGAGGCAGGTCGACAGCAGGCGTGGGTCGGGCGCATTGCTTACCGGCCCGCTCCGTTCCCCCAGGCTGGCTAGGGTCATCGCGTCACACGCGGTGTCGGGGCGTTCATCTAGGCCGCTCCGGCCGCCGCGTCCTCGCCTGCCGCCGGCGGCAGGCGTGCCTCCCGCGCCGAATCGCCGGCAGCGATCTCGGCGATCTCGTTGGCATCGAGGACCTTGTCGATATCCACCAGGATAACGAAGCTGCCCTCGACCTTGGCCATGCCGGCGATGAAATCGGCCCGGATGCGGGCGCCGAAGGACGGAGGCGGCTCGATGTCGGCCGCGGCGATCTCCAGCACCTCGGAGACCGCGTCCACGACGATGCCCACGTCCTGGTCGACCACGCCGTCACTGACCTCGATGATCACGATGCAGGTACGCCGCCCGACGACCGTCCTGCGGGCGCCGAACCGCGCCGACAGGTCGACCACCGGCACCACCGAACCGCGCAGGTTGATCACGCCGCGAATGAACACCGGCATCATCGGGATCTCGGTGACGGCCCCGTACTCGATGATCTCCTTCACGTGGAGGATATCCACCGCGAACATCTCTCCGCCGAGGGCGAAGGTCAGGTGCTGGTTGGCCCCTGTCGCTTCCTCCAGCGCCACGGGGGGCGCCTTCTTTGCCTGAACCAGTTGGCTCATGTCACCCCCCCGCTCAGAAGCGCTCGAAGTCGCCGTCGCCGGCCATCGCCAGCCTCGGGCCCATGCCGCGGGCGGCAGACCTCTCTTCCCGCGCGGACTCGCGCTTCGACGACGCCCGGGTATGCGCCGCAACCTGTTCGAGCTTGAACACGCTCATCAGGGTCTGCAGCTGATCCGCCTGGGCGCCCATCTCTTCCGCCGTCGCGGCGAGTTCCTCAGAGGCGGAGGCGTTCTGCTGGGTGGCCTGGTTGAGCTGCGACATCGCGTCGTTGATCTGGTTGACGCCCGTGGCCTGTTCGCCCGACGCCACCGAGATCTCCTCGACCAGCTTGGCGGTCTTCTCGATCGACGGCACCATCTCGTGCAGCAGCGAACCGGCGCGCTCTGCCAGCTTCACCGACGAACCGGCCAGATCGCCGATCTCCTGGGCGGCCACCTGGCTGCGCTCGGCGAGCTTGCGCACCTCGGCGGCGACGACCGCGAAGCCCTTGCCGTGCTCGCCGGCCCGGGCCGCCTCGATGGCGGCATTGAGAGCCAGCAGGTTGGTCTGGTAGGCGATGTCGTCGATGATCGAGATCTTCTCGGCGATCGACTGCATGGCCTCCACCGTGCGGGTCACCGCGCCGCCGCCTTCGGAGGCATCCTGCGCGGCCTTGGCGGCGATCTGGTTGGTGTTGAGGGCGTTCTCGGTGTTCTGGTTGATCGACGCGGTCATCTCTTCCATCGACGACGAGGTCTCCTCCACCGAGACGGCCTGCTCGGCCGACGACTGGGACAGGCTCTGGGCCGTCGCCGACACCTGGGAGGAGGCGTTGGCGAGGTTGTCGGCGGCGCCATTCACCTCCTTGATGGTCGTGGACAGGCGCTGGATCATGTGCTGCAGGGCCTTCATCAGCTGGCCGATCTCGTCGTTCGCATCCGACTGGACACTGACCGTCAGGTCGCCCTCGGCCAACGCATTGGTGGCGGCGACTGCGGCGGCGATCGGGCGGGTGATCGCGCGGGTGATCAGGAAGGCCGCGACGACGCCCAGCAGCAGCGCGATGCCGCTCGCCACCATCACCAGTGTCACCGCCTGGTCGTTGCCCGCCTGCACCTGCGGGCCGAGCTCGTCCTGGCGAGCCTTGATCGACAGCTTGAGCTCTTCGATCGAGGCGGCCATCTGTTCGCCCACGGTGTCCAGCTCCTGGCGCTTGAGGCGGTTGCGCTCGTCAATCAGTTGCACGACCTTCTCGAAGGCCGGGAAATACTGGTCGGCCAGTGTGCGCACCTCGGCCAGCTCGGCGCGCCGGTTGGCATCGACGAGGAGGCCTTCCATCGCGACCAGCCCGGCGGAGAGCGCGTCGCTTTCCTTGCGGACGCGCAGTACGTCCGCCTCGGCGTTGGTATCGAGGAACTTGACCACGTAGAGGCGGGCCAGCAGCAGGTTGCGCAAGGCCTTCGACGACGCGATGGCCACCTCGTTGTTGCCGTCCCGCACGGCCGAGTTGAGCACCGCCGTCAGCTGGCCCTCCATCTTCGGACCGATCTGGTTGAGGGTGTCACCGACAATCTTGTCGCGCTGCGCCATCAGCGGCACGATGCGGCCGTCTAGCACCTCGTCGTACTGCGTCGCGTTGGTCCGCAGGCGCTCGAACACCTTGACATGTGCCGGGTCGACCGCCTCCGCCTCGGCCTTCTTGATCAGGCCGGCCATGGTCTCGAAGCGCTCGTCCTGAGTCTTCTTGTCGGCCGGGTCGCCGGACTGGTAGTAGCCCAGGGCGGCCAGCCGCATGGACAGCAGGTTGGCCTGGACCCGGCCAGCGTCGTTGGTGCTGCGCGCCAGCTCGCGGTATTCCGCGAATCCGTCGGTCGCGCCGTGGAGGCCGGTGTAGGCCACCGCGGCAGTAATCGCCAGCAGCAGCAGGACCAGTCCGAAACCGATGCCGAGGCGTGCGCCAATCTTCAGGTTTTTCATGATGGGTATTCCGTTCGTAGTTCTTGACTGGGAGGTGCCCGCTGGCCGCTACTGCCGGACCAGCTGGGCGGATTCGTTGCGGGTGACGGTGCTGACCAGGGCCGGCACGTCGAGGATCAGGGCGACATCGCCCGAGCCGAGGATGGTGGAGCCGCTGATGCCGCGCAGGTGCTTGAAGAGATTCCCGAGCGGCTTGATGACGGTCTGGAATTCGCCGTGCAGGCGGTCGACGACGACCCCCACCTTGGCGCGCCCGTTGGAGACCACGACGACGCTGCGGCGGGCCGGCGGATCGCCCGGCAGCTCGAAGTTGTGGCGCAGATCGATGGTGGGCAGGACCTCACCGCGCAGGTTCAGGTAGTCCCGCGTCTGGCCCGACTGGCCCAGTTCGATGCACTCGACGACGGTGTCGAGGGGAATCACGTAGCTGGCGCTGCCGACACCGGTCAGGAAGCCGTCGATGATCGCGAGCGTGAGCGGCAGGCGGATCGTGAAGCGCGAGCCCATGCCGGGCTCCGAGTGCACCTCCACCTCGCCGCGCAGGGCACTGATGTTCCTGCGCACCACGTCCATGCCGACGCCGCGCCCGGAGAGGTTGGTGACCTGGGCCTTGGTCGAGAAGCCCGGCTCGAAAATCAGGTTGGCCAGCTCCTTGTCGGAGAGGGCGTCGCCGCTGGTGATCAGGCCACGCTCGAGCGCGCGCTCGCGAATCCGCTCGATGGGCAGCCCGCCACCGTCGTCGCTGACCTCGATGACGATGCTGCCCGAATCGTGATACGCGTTGAGCCCGACGCTGCCGGCCTCGGGCTTGCCGGCAGCAACCCGCTCGGAGGCCGGCTCGATGCCGTGGTCGATGGCATTACGGATCAGGTGCATCAGCGGATCGCCGATGCGCTCGACGACCGATTTGTCGAGCTCGGTCTCGCCGCCCGTCACTTGTAGCGTGATGGTCTTGCCGAGCTCGCGGGAGACGTCGCGCACGACGCGGTTGAAGCGGCTGAAGGTCTCGCCGATCTGTACCATTCGCAGTTGCAGCGCCGAGTCGCGGATGTCCTCTACGAGGCGGGAAACCTCGGAGGTCGCCTCTTTCAGGTCCGGCACGCGGGCGCGGTCGGCGAGCAATTGCGCGCTCGCGCCGGCAATCACCAGCTCGCCGACCAGGTCGATCAGCTGGTCGAGCTTGTCGGCGCGCACCTTGATCAGTCGCGCCTCCTGCTGCTTCTTCTCCTGGACGTGCTGCTGTCGCACAGCAGCGGCCTCGACCAGCTCGGGCCGGACGGCCTGGTGGGCGACAAGAATCTCGCCGATCGGCGGGCGCTCCTCGCCGTCGGCCTCGAGCATTCGCTGCGCCTCGAGCCCCGCGTCGAGCTCCGCAGAAGTCAGCGCGCCACACCGCACCAGCATCTCGCCCAGGCGCATGGTGTCTTCTGGCAGCTCGTTGATCAGGTCCAGATACTCGGCAATCTTGCTGCGTGGCGCGAGGATGTGCAGCGAACAGTCGTCCCGCACGAAATCGAAGACCTGCTCGATGTCGGCCTTCGACGCGCCACTGCGCAGGTGCACCTCGAAGCCCAGGTAACAGGCCTCGGGGTCCATCTCGTCGGCCGCCGGCAGGGCATCGGTGATGGTCTCAAGGGCGACCACCTCGCCCAGCGTCGTCAGGTAGCGGATGAAGGACAGCGGGTCGTTGCCGGTGCGCATCAGGTCGCGCCCGAAGCGCACCGAGATGTGCCAGCCATCCGACGCGACGACGCCGCCGCCCGTGCTCTCGAATGCGTCCGGGCTACCCATGCCCGGGGTCACGGCGCCAGCCCCGGCGGTGTCGTTCCCGCTGTCGAGGTGCGACTCGAGCGCGCGCACCAGTTCCGCATCGCCAGCGGCCAGGGCCTCGGGCAACTGCTCGGCGCCGGTCTCGAGCAGGTCGAGGAGCGCCGCGATGTGATCGGCTGCGCGCAACAGTTCGCTGGCGAGCGCGGGCGTGACGGAAAGCAGGCCGCCGCGCAGCTGGTCGAGGAGGTTTTCGAGGTGGTGGGTAAACTGCTCGATAAAGCCGCACTCGATGACCCCTGCGCCGCCCTTGATGGTGTGGGCGGCGCGAAAGATGGCGTCCAGATTGGCGCGGTCGGCGGGGTCCTCCTCCAGCATCAGCATGCCGGCCTCGAGCTCGGCCAGCTGGTCGCGACTCTCCTGGATGTAGGTGAGCACCAGTTCGTCGTTGAGATCGCTCATGAGGGGCTCCCGGCGTTGAGCAGCAGCGGATCGCCGAGGGCGGCCGCCAGCTGGCACAGTTCGATCGCTTCGCGCACCGGCTCCGAGTGGCCGACGAAGCGCAGCGTGGTGTCCCGACCCGCGGCCTCCCGCTTGACGAGGATCAGCAACTGCAGACCCGCGGCGTCGATGGCCTGAACACCGCGCAGGTCCACCTCCACGCGCCCGCCCTTGGCAACCAGCGCGAGCAATGCGGGCATCTGTTCCGCGGCGTGATAGATCGTCAGGTCGGCATCGAGCACGTGCCGTTGCACCTGGGCTTGTGAGTTGTCTGGCATTGCTCGGCTTCCTGGTAGGCTTTCAGAACAGTTCGACATTCGGGGCGGGGGTCGACACGGGCGCGGCCCGCGGCCCGGTGTCGGGCGCGCGCTGGATCGCCTCGTCGTGGGTCTGGCGCTGCTGTGCCATCACGTAGTTGTCGTAGATCGCGTCGAGCTGGACCGAGAGGGGCTCGATCGGCGCCGCCGCCGCCCCCTCGCGCAGGTGCGCGGCCAGGCGCGGCGCGTGGGCCGACAGCCGCGCCAGTGCCTCGACGACGTGGTCGATCTGCTGGCGGGTGACGTCCTGGAACTGGACGCTGGCCAGGGTCTCCATGAACATCTCGGCCAGGGTCGTACTCGACGCCTGCAGGCGACCGATGACGTCACCCTCGCGCTGCATCAGCCGCACGTAGCTCTCGCCCATCTCATCGAGCTGCGTGGCAAAGAGTTCCAGCCCTTCGCGTTCCTGCTCGACGTTCGAGTTGGCGAGCTTGGCATCCATGTGGCTCTCGATCGTGCGCGTCACCGAGGTGATGCCCTCGTTGATGCGGCGGACCGCAGTCTCGGTCTGCTGCGAGAGCTTGCGCACCTCGTCAGCGACGACCGCAAAGCCGCGCCCCTGGTCGCCCGCTCGTGCGGCCTCGATCGCCGCGTTGAGGGCCAGGAGGTTGGTCTGGCCGGCGATGTCCTTGATCAGGTCGGCAATTTCCTTGAGGCCATGGGCCTCCTTGACGGCCTGGCCGACCCGCGCCATGTCCTGCTCGGTATCCGCGATGCGTTGCCGGATGAACTGCTGCAGGTCCGCGATCAGGGCCTGGTTGCGCGCGATGCGCCCCTCCGAGTCGGCGCTGATCTGTCGGGCGGAATCGGCCGACTGGGATACGAAGTCCGACAACTCGCTGACGATCCCGTCGATCGACTGGAGCCGCCCGACCATGTCGGTTGCGGCGCGCTCCGTCTCGTCGGTGATCGTCGCGAGCTGCCCGGTGAGCACGTCGGTCACCCGCGGAATGGACTCGATCTCGGGGACGATCGCGGCGTCCACGTGGGCGCACCGCTCGCAGCTGTGCTCGCGCGTCTCGGCCGCACGCACCAGGCCGAAGGCGAAGTCCTTGAACAGCAGCAGCGACGCCACCCGCAGCACCAGTATGTAGATCGCGGTCAGGGCGGTGTAGCTGACGATGTCGATGGTCAGATCCGACCATCCCAGGGTTGCGACGATCCAGTCGTGCGCGGCGGCATGGACGAGGAGTCCGCCGGTGACCACCACGACAAAGGACGCCCCACCCAGCAGGACATTGCGCCGGACGTAGCGGCCCAGCAGCGACTCGGTCAATTGCGCATCCATTGCGGCGACTCCGGGGACTGGTTCAGTGCAGGACCAGGCGAACGGTGTTGAGCAGGACCTCCGCCGTGGCCGGCTTGACGATCCAGCCCGAGGCCCCGGCGGCCTTGGCCTCCGCCTTGCGGGACTGCTGCGATTCGGTCGTCAGGAAGAGGATCGGCATGAACTTGTAGGCCGAGAGCTTGCGCATCTCCTTGATCAACTCGATTCCGTTCATGCCCGGCATGTTGAGGTCGGTGATGAGGAGGTCCGCCTTGACGCCGCCGTTGAACTTCTTGAGCGCCTCTTCGGCGTTCGAGGCCTTCTCGGTCTCGAAGCCGGCCTTCTGCAGGATGCTCGAGATACTCAGCAGGATCGTCGCCGAGTCATCCACGAGAAAGATCGTCTTGGCCATGATTGCCGCTCCATTGAATCTTGAGCCGGAATCTATGCCATTGTGCGTACGCCGAATATCCGGACCTTTGCGCCGGACTCAGCACTATCCACCAGGTTTTTGTGAATACCTTCGGGAAGTACGGATCACGACCGACACACAGCGTGTCCGATGACACGCGCTCAACCCGACCCTCCCCCCCGGCCCGCGCTCGTCGTCGGCCAGAATCCGCTGGGTATTCGCCGGCCGGGACACAGAGTCAAGTGTCACCCCCTCGCGGGGCTGCCCTCGTGTCGCCAGCACCTGACGCTGGCGCCGACTACCGTAGAAATACGCAGCACTATGCAATTTTCCTGAGTGCCCTTTCCCGTGGATGAGGGCTATGCTCCGGTCGACCGAAGCCGGCAGTCCTTTCCGCCGCCGCGCCCGCATGGGATACGCGCCGCCGGACCATGGCCCACCCGGGAGAGGTGCATGAGGGTCCTCAAGATGGAAGGTCTCGCACAGGTAGGCGCGCCGACGGCCCCCGCGTGGCTGCTGCCCCTGCTCGACCAGCTCGCAGAAGGCGTCATGTTGCTCGACGGCGACGGCGCCGTGATCGATTGCAATACGGCAGCCGAGCGCATGCTCGGCACCCATCGCGACGACATGGCCGGCCGCATCGTGCCCGACCACCGCTGGGCAGCCATCCGCGAAGACGGCACGCCGGTCACCTCGGATGACTTCGGCGTGCTCGCTGGCGCGCTGCCGCGAAAGCGCGTGATAGGCGTCCGTCAGCCGGGCGGCCGCCGGGTCTGGCTGGAACTCACCTCGCGGGGGCTCGCAGAAGCCAGCCCCGAGGGGACCGCCACCCTCGTCACCTTGGCCGACCTCACCGCGCAGCGGTGTCCGGGCGCGGGCCCTGAACAGGGTGCCCGTCAGATCCGGGATTTCGCCGAACTGGCCCCCGTACCGATGTGGCTGGCGACCGCTGACGGCCGGCGTACCTACTTCAATGCACGCTGGCGGTCGTACGTCGGCGGGATTTCGGAAGACCCCGGGGACGACTGGCGTGACGCCGTACACCCGGATGATCTGCCGGCAATCGACGCCGCACGGTCGTCCATGGCGCATGGGGCGGGGCCGGCCACCTACGAGTTCCGTTTGCGTGACAGCCGTGGCCGCTATCGCTGGTTCTCCGAACACGTCAGCCACTGGCACGACGCCGATGGGGAACCGGCCGGTTACATCGGGCTCGCCGTCGACATTGACAGCTGCCGTTCAAATGTCGGACGCATCCGGACCCTGTCGCGAGCCGTCGAGCAGTCGGCGGCACGCATCGTGATTACCGACGCCGAGGGCCGCATCGAGTACGTCAATCCGGCGTGCTGCACGGCTTACGGCTACTCGGCAGCGGAGTTGATCGGAGAGAACCCGCGCATCTTCAAGTCCGGTCAAACGCCTGCAGAGCGCTACAAGGACCTCTGGAAGACCGTCACCGCCGGCGAGACCTGGCGCGGCGAAATCACCAACCGGGCGCGGGACGGCCACCTGCTGATCGAGACCGTCACGATCTCGCCGATTCGGGACGATGCGGGCAACACCCGCCACTACGTTGCCGTCAAGGAGGACATCACCGCGCTGCGCAACGCGATGACAACCCAGCGTGATCTCGACGCCCGCCTGGGCCGTCTCGAGCGCATGCGCACGGTCAACACGCTGGCTGGCGGAATCGCCCACGAGTTCAACAACATCCTGGTCGCCATCCTCGGCTTCTCGGACCTCGGCATCCGCCTGCTGCAAGGGGATCCCGATCCGGAGAAGGTTACCCGCTACCTGGAAGAGATCCGCAGCGCCGGCGAGCGCGCCCGCGCGCTGGTCGGCCGCCTGCGAGCCTTCGGTCGCACCACGCACCTGCAGGTAAAAGCGGTGATGGTCCAGAAGGTCATCCTGGAGGCGAGCGAACTGCTGTCTTCGTGCCTGCCATCCGGCCTCACGGTCGTTGTCCAGACAGAGCCTGACCTGCCCGCTGTGCAGGCCGACGAGTCGGCGTTGCAGCAGGTACTGATGAATGTCGGTTTGAACGCCCGCGACGCGATGCCCGGGGGCGGCCGGATCCGCATCGAGGCGTCCCGGCGCCTGCTGACGGTGCCGCTGACCTGCGACTCCTGCCACGAGACCTTTGCCGGCGAATACGTCGTGATCGAAATCTCGGATAACGGTCCCGGCATCGCCGAGGCAATCAAGGCGAACATCTTCGAACCCTTCTTCACCACCAAGGACGTGGGCATCGGGTCGGGCCTGGGGCTCGCCATTGTGCACGGCACACTGCACCAATTCGACGCCCACGTCGTCATCGGTCGCGCACCCCGCGGGGGCGCCAGGGTGGGACTCTACCTGCCCGTACGCCCGCCAACCTCCGAGCCCCGGGACGACTGATCCGGGCACCTGAACCGGGCCAGTGACGCCGTCCGGCGAACGGTTGACCTGCACGGTTGCCGGCGCGCGATGATGGCGCGCCGCGAGATCGCGGCCTGCAAGACGCCCCGACTGGAGCCCATTGTGTCGCTGCCGCCACTCGTCACCACCATCGTGCTGCTCTCGCTCAGCAACGTCTTCATGACGTTCGCCTGGTACGGCCATCTCAGGGCACTCAACCACAAGCCCTGGATCGTCGCGGCGCTGGTGAGCTGGGGCATTGCCCTGTTCGAGTACCTCCTGCAGGTGCCCGCCAACCGCATCGGCCATCAGGTGGCCAATGTCGGCCAGCTCAAGATCCTGCAGGAGGTCATTACGCTGACCCTCTTCGTCCCCTTCGCGGTCTTCTACCTGCGCGAGCCACTGCGGCTCGATTACCTGTGGGCGGGCCTGTGCCTGCTCGGGGCGGTGTACTTCATGTTCCGCCCCGCCCTTGCCGCCTGATGGGCCCGGCGCTCCGGGACAGGCAGGTTCGCCTCAGGCAAGGGCCTGTGTCGCTTCCAGCCGCCGCGCCAGCGCCGACTGGCGGTGCGCGATGAAATCCCGCAAGCGGTCGGCGTAGTCCGGCCGGACGGCCCCCTGTACCGACGGCCGCGCCGCCAGTTGCCGTCGCCAGGCCGCCACCCGCGGGCAGCCGTCGAGCATGCCGAAGTCGTCGATCGTGTCGAACACATCGAAGTAGCGGAACACCGGCCCGAAGGCCGCATCGACGAGGCCGAAGGACGCGCCCGCGAACCACGGCCCATCGCCCAGCACGCTCTCCAGCTGGCGGAAGCGTCCGGCGAGGGTGCCTGCACGCGCCTGCAGCTCGGCCTCGGTCGGCGCGGTGTAGAAGCCCCAGACGTCGGCCAGCACCGTCGAGCCGAACTCGATCCAGCTGCGGTGGCGGGCGCGCTCGAGGGGGTCGGCCGGGTGGAGGCGCGGCGGTTGCGTCTCGTCCAGATACTCGGCGATCACCGCCGACTCGAATACCGCCGTGTCGCCGACCCGCAGCACGGGCACCTTGCCCAGGGGGGAGAGCGCCAGGAACCAGTCCGGCTTGTTGGCGAGATCGATGTCGATGCGCTGGAAGGGCACGCCCTTCTCGGCGAGCAGGATCGCCGCGCGCTGCACGTAGGGGCACAGCACGTGGCTGATCAGGGTGAGTTCGGGTTGCGTGGGCATGGTGGTCTCTCCGTGGTCGGGTTGGGGGTGCGCCGTCTGCGAGGAGTCGGCGTCATTGTCGTGACAACACAATAGGGGTGCATCAGCGCAATTCAAATCTGCTTTAATGCAATCCATGATTGCGCCAACGCACGATCCGCTGACGCCCGCCGATCTGGAAACCGTGCTCGCCCTGTGCCGGGCGGGCCAGCTCGGTCATGCCGCTGAACGCCTCGGCGTCGCGCCCTCCACGGTGTTCCGCGCCATCCAGCGCATCGAGCGCCGGCTGGGCCAGCGCCTGTTCCAGCGCTCGCGCAGCGGCTATCGCCCGCTGGAACTCGCCACCCGGCTCGCCGCCGACGCCGAGCGCATCGAGGCGGCCCTGGAACACGCACGCGCAGAGGCCCGGCAGTCGCCCGACGAGATCACCGGCTCGGTCCGCATCACCACCACCGACACCATCCTCCACGGCCTGCTCGCCCCGGCCCTGCCCGCCCTGCGCCGCCGGCACCCGCGGCTGGACTTCGAGCTGAACACCGGCAATGCGCTGGCCAACCTGTCGCGGCGCGAGGCCGACATCGCGCTGCGCGCCACCCGCAAGCCACCGGACTATCTGGTGGGCCGCCCGCTCGGCCCGATCCCGGTCTGCGTTTATGCCGCCCGGAGCAGCGGCCTCACCAGCCTCGACGAGGCCTGCGAGCAAAAGGTCGAGTGGATCGCCCCCGACGACGCCCTGCCCGACCACCCCACCGTCGCATGGCGCCGCAAGCACCTGCCCCGGGTCGTGCCCGCCTACCGGGTGGACAGCCTGTTCACGCTGATGGACCTGGTCGGACGCGGCCTTGGCATCGGCCTCGGCCCGGGCTTCCTCGCCGAACAGCGCGGCGACCTGGTGGCCCTGACACCGCCGCTGCCGGAGTGCGAGACCGCGCTGTGGCTGCTGACCCATCCGGAGTCGCGCCATCTGCGGCGCGTTTCGGCGGTGTCGGGGTATCTGGCGGGAGCGATCCGGCTGGCAGAATGACCCCATCCAGGACGGACCGGCCCGATGGGGTCGGCCCCGCGTTGCGTGATTTCCCTGGCGCCGGGGCGCCCCGATCTTCATGACCCTGAACGACCATGACAAGCTGATTGCCGTGAAGACCCTCCACACCATCGTCTGGGCGGTCTTCGCGGCGTCGATCCTGGCCATGCCGGTGTGTACCGCAAGCGGCCGGACGCCCCTTGCCTGGGCGTTGGCAGGCCTTGTCTTTCTCGAGGTCCTCGTGCTGCGCGTCAATGGCATGCGCTGTCCCCTCACGGACCTCGCCGGCCGCTACACGACAGCGCGACACGCGAACTTCGACATCTACCTGCCGCTTTGGCTGGCCAGGCACAACCAGCGCCTGTTCGGGACGCTCTATGTCATCGGTCTCGCCCATCTGGTGTGGGCACAGCTGCGGGCATAGACTGACCGCGGGTGCCAGAGGACGACAGGACATGACACGCGTACGGGTCGAAGGCTTCACGATCTCCCTCGACGGCTACGGGGCCGGACCCGACCAGAGCCTGGACCATCCGCTGGGCGTCGGCGGGACGGACCTCCATCCATGGCTGGTCGGTACCCGGACCTTCCAGCGCTGCCATTTCGGCCAGGAAGGTGGCACCACGGGCATCGACGATAGCTACGCCGCGCGGGGCTTCCACAACGTCGGCGCGTGGATACTCGGCCGCAACATGTTCGGCCCCCTCCGAGGTCCCTGGCCGAATCTCGACTGGCAGGGCTGGTGGGGTGACGAGCCGCCCTACCACGTCCCGGTCTTCGTGCTGACGCACTACCCGCGCCCGTCGCTCGAGCTGGCCGGCGGCACGGTCTTCCATTTTGTCACCGGCGGCATTCACGAGGCCCTCGAGCGGGCGAAGGTCGCGGCCGCTAGCCAGGATGTCCGGATCGGCGGCGGACCGGATACCGTCCGGCAATATCTGCGCGAGGGCCTCATCGACGAACTGCACATCGCCATCGCGCCGATCCTGCTCGGGCGCGGGGAAGCGCTTTTCGCAGGACTCGACCTGAAGGCGCTCGGCTATGCCTGCGTCGAGTCCGCACCCTCGGACCAGGCAACCCATGTCGTCCTGCGACGGCAGGATGTGAGCGGCAGCTGACAAGCGGATCAGCGCCGGACCTTCGACGAACACGGTCAATTCGCAGGATCCGAGCGATGAACTTCGAGCCGACGATTCCCATTTTCCGCAGCTTCGACGAGGCGAAGGCCAAGGCCTTCTATGTTGACTTCCTCGGTTTCACGGTGGACTGGGAGCACCGTTTTGGGCCCGACGCGCCGCTCTACATGCAGGTCTCGCGAGATCGCTGCGTCCTGCACCTGTCCGAACACCACGGCGATTGCTGTCCGGGCGGCGCAGTGCGAATCCGCAGCGAACAGCTCGAGGACTTCCAGCAGCAGTTGCTGGCGGCCAAGGCATCCTTTGCGCGTCCTGCCATCCAGGATCAGACCTGGGGCATGCGGGAGATGATGCTGACCGATCCCTTCGGCAACCGGCTCGTCTTCTACGTGGAGATCCCGAAGTGAGCCGGCGCATCGACCCGAGCGAAGCGGAAGGCCCCGGGAGGGTGGCCACCTGCGAGCCGACCACCCTCCGGGGCGGAACGGACGCGGGCAAAACCACCCTTGAGATACCTGCCGGCTATTTCGCGGTCTGACTTTGCGAGATGTAGCACCAATGTGCTACGTTTCTCGCACACCCCGAAGCGAGGTCACGCCATGCCGACAACAACCGTCCGCCTGCCTGAGGATCTCAGGGCGCGAATTGCTTCCGCCGCGAAACGTGCCGGCACGACCACGCATGCGTTCATCCTCGAGGCAATCGCCGAAAAGGCGCTCCGGGAAGAGCAACGTGCAGATTTCGATGCCGAAGCAGAGGCGCGTTTCGCCCGGATCGTTGCCACCGGCGAGACCCTCTCCTGGACTGAGATGCGACGCTATCTCGAGGCTCGCGTCTCCGGCGATGCCGTGGAACGTCCATCCGCGCGCAAGCTCGCGCGCTGAGCATGTCCGCCATTGAACTGGCCGCAGAGGTAGGTGAGGATTTCGACCGCATTCTCGATCATCTGACGACGCATGAAGCGGGCAATCCGGTTCTGCGAATACGCGCCATCATCGAAGCCATCAACGTACTGGAACACAATCCGCAGATTGGCCGGCCGGCCTCAGCGGGGAAACGCGAGCTGGTGATCGGACACGGGTCGCGTGGCTATGTCGCCCTTTACCGATACGTCGATGAGATCGATACGGTATTCGTCCTGGCCATTCGCAGCCAGCGGGAAAGCGGATATGCCGAGCGCGGGTAGAGGCTGACGACGGGCCGCTTGGCCAACGGACGCCAGCAGCAGGCGAACCAAGCGCGGCACCAACGCCCTCAATAGTCCGGAAACACGTGATACACGCGGTAGATCCGCTCCAGCGGCACGCCCTTCACCGCCCGGATCTCCTGGAAGGTCTCGTTGCCGGCGATGTAGTCGAAGCGCTGGTTGCCGGCGTAGCCGAGAAAGATCACGTGGTGATTCTGGCCGCCATGGAGAACGCAGACATCGCCGGCCTTGAGCGGATAGTCACCGGCCTTCACCTGCTGCAGCCTGTGCCAGTCGATCAGGGTGTCTACGACCTCGCCCGGCACATGCCGTGACGGATCGTAGTGGGGCAGGTTTCCGCCCGCGGTGACCAGTTGCTGGAGGCCCCAGCGGGCATGAGCCAGACCGTTCTGCCGCAGGATCCAGGCGGCGAAGATGCCGCACCAGTGCAGGCCCGGCGCACTGCCCCCCGGGACCGGGCCGCCGGTGTAGGTGAGCGGGGGCCGGAAGTTCACGCACTTCACACCCTCCAGCGCCGTGATCCGGACCGTCTCGAAGGCAATCGTCGTGAAGTGGCCGAGGGCCGGGCTGTTCAGGTCGAGAGGGCTCGACATCCCTTCGGTGAAATACGTTCTGAGGCGCTCCCAGCCGGCGCGCACCTGGCGATTGCCGGCTGCCACGGTCTTGACCGTTCCGGTGCCGGCGACCCGCCCTGGCGCATCGCTGACCTGGCCGATCTCCCGGTGGGCCATCGCGCAGATGCCGAGCCGGATCGGGCTGATGAGCGGTGTCGGCGGCACCAGCAGGGATTGGATCTTCTCGAGGAGGGCGTCGAGCGCGCCCCAGGTCTTGGCGCCGACCACCCCATCGGGCGCCAGGGACTGACCGCCCTGAAACTCGACCACCCGGGCCTGCGTCCGGGCGCCGAAGGCGCCATCGCTGGTCAGCGCCCCGAGCGCCGACTGGCCGACCTGATTGAGGCCGCTCTGCAGCAGCGCCACGGCCGGCCCGCGGCTGCCGTATTGAAGCATCGGTCTGATCATCGTCATCTCCCCGGGCGGCCGGAAGTGGCGGCCCCGCATCGATCCCATGCCTTCGGTATAGACTGCCCGCCGGCCAAGGGCGGTGAATCCCTGAAACGTCGGCGCGCATTCCTGGCGCGCCTTTCGCTTGTCTTCGCCGTGTCCCCGCCATGGTGGTCCAGCCGGGCACGCGCAACGCAGGACAACCCACAACCGACAGGAGGCCGGTTTGAATCCCTACACGCTGAGCGACGAGGCACTGGAAGCGCTGCTGCAGGCCGACGCGCCCCTGGGCGACCTCACCACCCACGGCCTGGCGATCGGCCGGGCCCGCGGACGGATGCGTTTGACCGCGCGCGATGCCATGACCGTGTGCGGCGTGGAAGAGGCACGCCGGATGGGCGCGCTGCGCGGACTCACGGTTTCCGGTCCGGCCCTCGAGAGCGGCCAGGCCCTCGCGCCCGGCGACGCGATCGTCGACTTCGACGGCGACGCCGCCGCGCTGCATCTCGTCTGGAAGGCGGCCCAGACCTTCATCGAGTCCCTGTCGGGCATCGCCACCGCCACCGCCGCGCTGGTGCAGGCGGCCGCGCCCGATGCCCGCGTGGCCTGCACCCGCAAGCACTTCCCCGGCACCAAGGCGGCGGCGCTGAAGGCGGTGCTGTGCGCCGGCGCCTCGGCCCACCGCCATGGCTTGTCGGAGAGCCTGCTGGTCTTTCCGGAGCACCGCGTTTTTCTGCCGGATGCCGATCCCGCCGGGGTCGTCGCGCGCCTCGCTGCCGCCAACCCGGAGAAGCGCCTGGTGGTGGAGGTGACCTCTCCGGAGATGGCCCTGGAGTGGGCCGAGGCCGGCGCCGACGTGCTGCAGCTCGAGAAGCTCGGGCCCGGGGGCGTGGCCGAAGTCGTCGCGGGCACCCGTCACCTGGCCCGCCCGCCGGTCATTGCCGCGGCCGGCGGCATCACGGCGGCAAATGCGGCCGCCTACGTCGCGGCCGGCGCCCAGGTGCTGGTCACCAGCGCGCCCTATCAGGCGCCGCCGCGGGACGTGCAGGTGCGCTTCTCCGGCGCCTGACGCCGGGGCCGGACCGCCGGGGCCGGACCGCCGGCAAAGGCTCAGCCGCCGTCGCTGTCCAGACGCTCGCGCAGGGCCTGCTCCTGCTCGCGCAGTTCGGGGCTCATCGCGTCGCCGAAGTCTTCCATCTCGAACAGCGGCCGGATCTCGATCTCGGACGCTTCCGGCATCGGGTTGGGGCAGCGCCTCGCCCACGCAATGGCCTCGTCCATCGAGGCACACTGCCAGATCCAGAAACCCGCGACGAGGGACTCGGGAGCGGCGAAGGGGCCGCGCGTCACCGTCCGCTCCGCACCGCTGAAGCGCACCCGGGCGCCATCTCGGCTCGGCTTGAGGCCCTCGCCCGAGACCAGCACCCCGGCCGTCATCAAGGCCTCGTTGAACTGCCCCATCTCGGCCATCAGGGCCTCGCTCGGCATCTCGCCGGCCTCACTGCTGCGCGTGGCGCGCACCAACACCATGAATCGCATGTCCGTCTCCTGATTGCACCGAACGCATCGGCTCATGCATACGTCGGACCGGCGTGGCCGGATTCGACAGCGTGCCCTGTCCAAAGTCCGACAAGACGCCGGTCCGCTGTCGTGTCTTTTGGCGCAATGCCGACGCGGACGGGCGGAATCGGGCGGCGGCAGACCTGGCGTCGGTCTTGCATGGCACCAATTGACTGACGCCGACGACCCCGCCATGCCCGACACCCGAACCACCCCCGTCGACGCCCACCTCGACTGGTCCGCCCACGCCCCGTCCGACTTCGGCAGCCTCTTCGGCGACCCCTTCGGCGGTGGCGGCGCCGCGCCTGCCGGTGACGGCTTCCGCGCGGCGGCAGGCGCCTGCAACGGCCGGCAGACCTGCCTGCAGACGGATCCCGGTGGCGTGATGTGCCCCAGCTTTCGTGTCACTGGCGACCCGACCCATGCCACCGAGCACCGGTCCCGCACCGTGCAGGCGGCCCTCGATGGCCAGTTCGGCGATGCGCCCTTCGCCAGCGAGGCGGTGATCGAGGCCCTGGCGTGGTGCG